>JAGUZU010000085.1 GCA_020060625.1 Anaerolineales bacterium
TACCGCCAAGATGCCAAGTACGCCAAGTTTTCAAGGTTTTCTTGGCGGCTTTGGCGCACTTGGCGGTTCGATTTTGTGCGTTTGTACGGTAGCGAGAAAGGAGAACGAGATTTCCCGCACAGCAAGGCGATTACCGCCACACCATCCACTGAACAATAGCCACCAGCAGACCAAGGATGATGCCGCCGATCACTTCCAGGGGAGTGTGACCGATGACTTCCTTCAACTCGTCCTCGCTCCACATGTGACCATGCAGTAATTCATCGAACAGCAAATTGATGCGTTCGGCGTGTTTGCCCGCCTGCCTGCGGACTCCCGCCGCATCGTGCGCGATGATCATGGTGGCTGCCACTGCGATGCCAAACAACGGTTGGTCGAAGCCGTAATACAAACCCACCGCCAGCGTCCCCGATACCATCAGCGCGGTGTGTGAAGAAGGCATGCCGCCCGCGGCAAAGAACATTGCCCACAGCCAGCGGCGCGAACGCAGGTATTCGGTGGGAATCTTTAAAACCTGCGCCAGGAGCCATGCAATGAGGACGGCATCCAGCACCTTGTTTTGATAAATATCCAAAAGGTTCATTCAGATTCTTCCTCGAATTCGACCAGCAACTCCCCAGCCAGTTTCCGTACTTTGAGTTGGGCGGCGTCCAATAACGCGCCGCACTGCCCGACCAAAGCCTGTCCCCGTTCATATAACTTCATCGCCTCTTCGAGCGGATTCTGTTCATTTTCGAGCGCTTCGACGATTCCCTCCAATTCGGCGAGCGCTTCTTCGTAGTTCAATTCCTCGATGGGCTTGGGTGCGTTTTTTGTTTTTGCCATATCTTCTCCGATATTCGATATTCGATGTTCAAATTATCGAATATCGAATTACGATTTTCGATTCACTTCAAATTCTCCGTCGCTGACTCGGACGTTCATGTCGTCCGAAGCATCGGACACTTTGCCAACAACTTTGCCGTCGCTCTTTCTGGTGATAATAGCATATCCGCGCGAGAGTATGCCTTCGGGATTCAACGCTCCCAGCCGCCTGGATATTCCATCCGCGCGGGCGGATCGCAATTGGACGCCGTGAATCAGCGCCGAGACGGCGCGGCGGGAAAGTTCATCGAGGCGCTGATATTCAGACTGGATGCGTCGTTCGGGGGAGACGTAGCCCAGGCGGGATGCCAGGGTGGAGATCAAAGCCCGATGGTCAATAAGCAGGCTGGAGGTTAAGTCTGTGAGGCGGGATGAATAGTATTCAAGTTGTGTGTGGAGGTCATCCAGCGTGGTTTGAGTCGCCAGTTCCGCCGCGGCGGTGGGTGTCGGGGCGCGCAGGTCGGCGGCGAAGTCGCAGAGAGTAAAGTCCGTTTCGTGACCGACGCCTGAAATAACGGGAGCCCGCGATGCGGCAACCACGCGGACGACGCGCTCGTCGTTGAACGCCCACAGATCTTCGATGGAACCGCCGCCGCGCGCGAGGAGGATGACGTCGGGATTGTGTTCGTTTAGGGAAGCAAGCGCATTCACCAGCGCGGGCGGGGCGTCCACGCCTTGCACTGGAGATGGCGCAAGAATGACGCGGGCAAGCGGCTGGCGGCGGCGGATGGTATCGAGCATGTCGCGCAATGCCGCGCCTGTTTCCGATGTGACAATGCCGATTGTCTGTGGGAAGGCGGGAATCTCGCGCTTGCGTTCGGGATCGAAGAGACCCTCGGCTTCGAGCATGGCTTTGAGCCGCAGGAATTCCTGAAACAACGCCCCTTCGCCTTTGGCTTGGATGAGATTGGCGATGAGTTGATACTGTCCCTGCGGCTCATATACAGCGATGCGCCCATGCACTTCGACCGCCGCGCCTTCTTGAAGAGTTGGGCGGGTTCGCAGGACATCGGTTTTCCACATCACACAGCGCAGTGAGGCGTTCTTATCTTTGAGCGTGAAGTAGATGTGACCTGACGCGGGGCGCGAAAGGTTGGAGATTTCGCCCGTCACCCACACATCCTGCAATTCGGGGTTATCCTCCAGCAGTTTGCGGATACGGAAGGTGAGTTGGGAAACGGTCAGCGTTTCGGAGAAAAGGCTGGGTTGCATTGGAATGAGGATAATCGAAAATTCGGGAATGGGGAATGGGGTTTCGGTTTGAAGGTTTGAAGGTTTGCAGGTTTGAAGGTTCAAATGTTCGCAGGTTAATAACCTGGTTTCCCTACCGTACAAATAAGAGCAAAATTATAATTTGCTCCTTGCGCCGTACCACTTCGTACCCATTCTGGGCATAATGGCACTTTCCCCGGCGCAAGATCCCTCGGAAATCACCGCCGAGGATACATGCCCAGAATGGGTACGGCGGCGTGAGCATTTTCGTGTACGGTAGAGAAACTCTGGTTAAGAAAATCAGGAATGCAAGTTTTCGCCTATAATTGGAAGATACCAAAAACCTCTCAACTTTCCAACCTTCAAACCTTCCAACTCATTATGAATCACCTCTGGTCACCCTGGCGTATGTCGTACATCGAAAACCACGAAAAAGAAGACGGCTGTGTATTCTGCAATGCCCAATCCCAGGCGGACGGCGCGGAGAATCTCATCGCGCATCGCGGGGAACTGGCGTATGTGATTCTCAACCGCTATCCCTACACAAGCGGACATTTGATGGTCATCCCCTTTGCGCATGTGCCAAATCTCGAAGACTTGGATTCCGAAACCCGCGCCGAAATCATGGAACTGACCTCGCGCTCGATGACCGTCCTGCGCGAGCTCTACAAGCCGCACGGGTTCAACATGGGCGCGAACATCGGCGAAGCGGCGGGAGCGGGCGTGCTGGGACACGTCCACATTCACATCGTTCCGCGCTGGGCGGGAGACACGAATTTTATGTCTTCCGTCGGCGAGACGCGCGTGCTGCCGGAATCGCTGGAGGAGACGTACAGGCGGGTGAATGCGGCGTTTAGTGTTTAGCGGTTGGCGGTTAGCGTTTAGCGGTTAGCGGTTAGCGGTTAGCGGTTGGCAGTTAACGATGAGACTGGGGGATTTTTTGATACGGAGAAATTATGCAAAAATATCAAGGACAATTTATCGTCTTTACCATATTGTTCCTATTGGCTTTGTCTTCGTGTGGGACACAAAACGAAGCGGAAAACTCGCCCGAAGCAACGATCACGCCAAGCCCGGCTTCCCCGCCTACGCCTGCTTCCACGCCGTTGGTTGCGCCGGACGTTAATCCCCTGACAGGGTTGGAAGTCGAAGACAAGTCTCTGCTCGATCTGCCTGCATTGCTCGTTTCTGTCTCGCACTTTCCTGTGGATGCGCGTCCGCAGGCGGGGCTTTCGTTCGCACCCTGGGTCTTTGAAATTTACATCACCGAAGGCGCGACTCGTTTCCTGACCGTCTTTCACGGCGAATTCCCGGAGCCCGAAAACCCGGTCAACGGAGATTGCCCAGCGCGCAATGAGCCGTTTATGCAAACCGCCAATGTCATTGGCAATCGCGTGTGGCTGGATGACAACGCAAACAACGTTCAAGATGATTGGGAGCGGGGCGTCGGCGGGATTTGCGTGTACCTCTACAACGAGAGCGGCGAACTCCTTCAGCAAACGTCCACAGACAGCAACGGCTATTACGGCTTCAACGTCGAAGCGGGCAGATATGTTCTCGTTTTCCAAAAACCCGCATGGATGGAATTCGTGCAGAAAAATGCCAGGGACGAGAATCAGGACAGCGACGCCGATCAGGTTTCCGGTCAGACCGAGGCGATTGACGTTACCTCTTCTTCGCTTCGTCACGTGGACGCAGGCTTGATCGTTGCATCCAATCCTTTTCCTGCATCCGAACTTCCCGCCGCCAAAGTGGGACCGATCCGCTCGGGGCGTTTGATCTACGCCGACATCGCCGCCTTCTTTCCGGACTCATGCCTGATCTATGCCTTCGCTTCTCCCGAAGTGTTGGAAGAACTTCCAAAATGCTTTTTCATAACGCACGATCTGCAAGGCGGCGGCTACCTGCTGGAAATTGACGAGTTGAAACGGCTCGCGGAAGAAAGCAAATTGTACGATGTGGACTACGCCAGCAACATCTTCCACGATGAACCGCCCGCGGACGGCGAGCCTGCTTCGCGCCTGCATGTGTACATTGCCTATCTCAACCAATCTGCATGGGCGTACGACGCCGCATCCGAAAGTTACTGGCGCTATGTGGATGACGCCGACTTCGACACGGCAGGCATCGTCCACCCCGAAGCGGAGCGATTGACGGGGCGACAATTGCAATTCGAGAACGTCATTGTGCTTTTCGCCGAACATGATGTGATCTCGCCCACCAATCTCGATATTCACCTTGAAGAAAATTTGACGGGCAAAGCGCTCTTATTCCGCGACGGTCAGGTTTACGATATTTTTTGGAGTACAAGACTCAGCGAAGAAGAGAAAAAAACCGGACCGCGCAAGCCAATCAAATTCATCACTCCCGATGGAAAGTATCACATGCCGCTCAAGCCCGGGCGCGCGTGGATTTTGGTGGTAACGCCCGAAACGACTGTGGAAGAACAAGGCGCGGGCGAGTGGCTGTTGGATTTCGTCCAGCCGGCGGGAGCGAAGTGAGTATCAGGTTTCAGGTTTCAGGTTTCAGGTTCCAGGTTTCAGGTTCCAGGTTGAGAATGGAGATCGATAATTTGCGACATCAAGTCATTGGTTTAATTTTGATTCCTTTCATGCTTGCCGCTTGTGTTGGGAATGCAGAAGTTGAAACATCCACCCCTGAAACAGAAACAGCGATTGTTTCGGTAACACCGGAAGCAACGCAAACGCAGGCATTCACGCCAACACCCCAGCCGCGAAGCGAACCGATTGCGTTCGGTCCCGACATCGAAGATTTCCCCGCCGGCACAAATCCGCTGACGGGGTTGAAAGTCGAAGACCCATCGTGGCTCAGCCTGCCCGCCGTGCTGGCTTCGGTCAGCAACATGCCTGTCACGGCGCGTCCGCAGGCGGGTATCAGTTTCGCTTCGTGGATTTTCGAGTTTTACATCGGCGAAGGCGCGACACGCTTCATGTCTGTTTTTTATGGCGGCGCGCCGCGCGAGATTCCAAACGTTGGCGGCGGATGTGAAAGCGAAGCCAAACGCCCGGCAGGTGATTGGATCGGGAATCGCGTCTGGCTCGACGAAAACGCGAACGGCATCCAGGACGATTGGGAGGTCAGCGTTTCCGGCGCGTGCGTCCGCCTGATGGACGGAACCAGCCGCGAGGTCATTGCCGAGGCGGGCACGGATTCCAATGGCTATTTTTGGTTTGAGCGTCCGGGCGGCGAAGTCATCCTGCAATTCATCAAACCGGAATCCTTCGAGTTCACACAGGCGAATGTCGGCGACGAAGACCATGACAGCGACGCGAATCCTGAGACGGGCGAAACGGAATCATTCACTGTGGACGCCTCCGCCTCCTTCTTCGACGCGGGCTTGATCCTGACCATCCCGCCTTCCCCCACGCCGACGATTTCCGTCACCGGCACGCCGCCAAACTGGTTCATCCCGCAAGAGCCTTACATCGGACCGATCCGCTCCGGGCGGTTGACGTATAACAAAATCGGCGCGTTGTTTTTGAATAGTTGTCTCGTGTATGCCAGCGCCGCATGGGACATCGGGCAAATGCTCGACGGATGCGAGATCGTCTATGGCGTGGATACGTCCACGCCGAACAGCGCCCTGCTGACGGCGACCCGCCTGCGCGAACTTGCCGAGGAAAGCCGTGTGGCAAACCAGCCCGTGAATTATTCGGGCAATTTGTTTTCGGATGCTGTGCCGTTGGATGGAAAACCTGCATTAGACATCTCAGTGTATTACCATGCCTACACGCAAGCCGCGTGGAAATATGACCCCGTCTCTGGAAGTTATGTGCGCTGGACAGACCTGGCAGACGGCTCCGGCGCGCTCCTCCCCCACACAGACCGATTGACCGGAAGGCAGCTTGCTTTTGAAAATGTGATCGTTTTGATGGCGGAACACAACCGCTACCGTCACAATCAACTGGAAATTGACCTCGGTCAGGGGCAGGCTGGTTTTGCCTACCTCTTCCGTGATGGACAGGTATTCCCCATCCGCTGGACGACGCGCAGCCGCGAATACGAAAAACAAACGGGGCTGCCGCGTCCGATTTACTTTTTGGATTCACAGAACAACCCGATTGCCCTGCGCGCCGGGCAAACATGGATCCATCTCGTCACGCCGTTTTCGTATGTGGAAGATGAAGGGAATGGGAACTGGCTTGTGCGCTTCATCCAACCGGCAGACCCGCCCGATACGCCAACGCCGTAATCTTTGAAATTCGTTTTGCCGCCGTACAAATGATTCCGAAGCCCCTGCATGGCGGGGGCTTATTGATTAAGGTCATGACAAACATCAGTAGCAATTTTTCCTTCAAGGCTATATAGTGGTTGTATCGGCAAAACGAGAGGAGACTATGATCAACACAACAGACATGGTTGAAATGCTGTCCACCCTTGCCATTATCCTCGGCGCAATCGCCGGGATCATGACCAGTTCCATCGTCATCGCGAAGCGGCTTCCTGTCATTGTCGATGCGGCGAGGAATTCTGCGTTCTATCGGGGTCTTGTAAAAGCGGTCGTCTACCTGCTCTATTTTTTAACGCTGGCAATCCCGAACGGACTGTTGATCTGGTTCATGATATTCCAGGTCGGAAAAAACCCAAGACAAATCCTCGTCCCTTCCGTGTTTTTCCTCATCATCCTTCAAATCACCCTTCTGGTTTCCGCCTATTCGTTCGTTTGGGGCGTCTGGTTCGCGCCTTTGCTTCGCAGGTCTTCCGAGAAACAGGAAAATTCAAAAGGATAACAAGGTATGAAAGGACAAATGAAATTCATTACACTGTTCTGCCTGGGCGCGCTTGCGCTCGCTTCGTGCATCCCCGCCGAGACCACAGCCGCCATCGTCAAGCCGACGGAGGACGCAAAAGTGGATCAGTTTCTAACGGTGGACGGGGAAAGTCAATTATTGCCCGATGGGTCGGTAATCTGGGTGGTGGTCTTTCTCCCCCGAACGGGCATGTATTATCCGCAAAACGACCCGGCTGCCATGCAAGCCAACGGCGAATGGACCGCCGTCGCCTACATCGGGCAGGAGAATGAAAGCGGTCTCGCCGCCGACGTCATCGCAGTGGTCGCAGACAAAAGCGCGCAAAACGCCTTCCGCTCCTATCTCTCCGAAGCCAGGGACAAACAAAATTATTCAGGAATGGCAAGCCTGCCGTCGGGGGCGGTCATTTACGACCGGGTCAGGGTCGTTCGGAAATAAAAACAGCGGGAGGCATGGGCGCGCCTCCCGCCAACTTCCATCACAAACTATTTGAGCGTGCGGATAAACGCAACCGCCTGCCAAATCTGTTCATCGGTCAGAACGCCCTTCCACGCGACCATGGAAGTGCCTTCCTTGCCGGTGGAAACGCGCCAGAACAAATAATCATCGCCCACCTGGGCAGCAAGGTCGGGCAAATTCTTGGGAGCAGGATCGAGCGCCGCGCCGGCAGGACCATCCCCATGCCCCTGCGGACCATGGCAGGATTCACAGTTGACCTTGAACACATCCGCGCCAGCCGCCGCCGCATCCGCGCCGAGCGGGTTGGTCAACCCGGCATAGTCGGCGGGAACCGGGGCTAATGTGGCAGCCGCATCACCGCCGCCCCCGCCTCCACATGCCGCAAGAACGATTGCGCTCGAAATCATGAGAGCAAATAAGACTTTCTTCATCACATACCTCCGATTGGTTTTATGAAATAACGGGGCGCATTATATGAAGGTTTTGGAATAACCTACAGTGACTTAAGTCACACGTTTATCCGGACAAAATGAACCGAATATGACACCTTCATCGCAGCCCATGGACATCACTTGCCGGATTTCTTCGCAGACCTCCGTTTCTTCGGTTTCTCCGCCTCCCGCCGGACCTCTTCCTGATTCTGTTTTCTCGAAGCATCCCACCACCCAGACAGGATCACCAGGAACAAAAAGCCCATTCCAACATACAACAACCACACAAGCTCCGTATTTGGACCTTCCACTCCTTCGGATAACAAGCGCAAAACAGGCATGCCTTCCTCCAGACAGATTTGATGGACTCCTTATACGTGAAAACCGGGAACATGTCAATTCCTGGGGGGAAAAGGTAAAATTCAGCAATTCCCTGTATGAGAATGCCGCCGCGAGGAACAACGAAGCAGTCTCCTGTCTAAAACCGGGGATGGTTTCGGAAAAAAAACGCCCCCGTAACGACATGCCGGGACTGGATGGAGCAATGGACGATTATATGGAATACATCAACCAAATCCGCAAACAGCGGGATGAAAGCGTCGCGGCGAATCCGCTTGACTGGATCAACCTCACCGGCTTGTTCTGGCTCGAAGAAGGCGTAAACAACTTCGGCAGCAGCCCCGAAGCGAAGATTTCCCTGCCGCAATTTCCCCAGCCGGTTTGCGGATACTTCCTCTTTCAAAGCGGGCGAGTTACCGTTCACCCGCAAACGGAAATGACCATGAACGGCGGGGACGTCGAAGCCCGCCCGCTCTTTACGGACAAAGACAAGCAGGCAGACTTGCTTGAAATCGGCGCGCTCACCATGAAGATCATCGTGCGCGGCGACGTCACTCTCGTCCGCATTTGGGATCGAGATTCGGAAAATCGCCGGAATTTCAAAGGCTTCAAATATTACCCGCCCAACCCGGCATACAAAGTGACCGCCAAATACATCCGCTACGACCCGCCCAAGCCGATCATCCGCATCGAAGGAATCGGCACGGAAATACCGACTTTCTTTATGGGGCGGGCGAAATTCACATTGAACGGCGTGGAATGCGCGCTGGAAGCCGAACAAAACGGCGATGAACTGCTCTTCAACTTCAGGGATGAAACCAACGGCGGCACAACCTATGGAGGCGGACGCAGATTCTATCTTCCACAGCCCGAAGGCGACGAGATCATCCTCGATTTCAACCTGACGAACAACTGGCCCTGCGCCTATACTCCGTTCGCCACCTGCCCCATTCCGCCGAAGGAAAACAAACTGAATTTGCGGGTTGAAGCAGGGGAAAAGAAGTTCAAAGAATAAGAGATAAAAAGAAACGAGTAACGAGGGCTTGCAACTCGTTACTCGTTTCTCATTACTTATTTCGTCAGACCCGCCTTATTCGATCCACGTCACCCGATCTTCAAACCCGATCCGTGTGTATGACTCCGGAGCGACTTCAGGATAGCCCACATAAATAAACCCAACAATGTGCTGGTCGGGCGCAAAGCCCAGGAATTCCTTCACTTTGGGATCGCGCGCCCACTCGCCCGTTCGCCAGATTGCGCCAAGCCCCAGCGCGTGAGCCGCGAGCAAAATATTCTGCGCGGCGGCGGAAGCAGCGGATACATTTTCGATCTCGATGATTTTTGTGCCGGGCGCGGGTTTATCCACCCCAGCGGCAATGACTACGGGCGCGCGGAGCGGCAAAGATCGAGGCTTGTCGCCGGCTTCGGGCGGCGCGGCAGGATTACGGTCCAGAAAAGAGGCGGCGAACACGTCGCCCAGTTTTTTACGTCCATCCCCGGTCAACACCACGAAACGCCATGGGCGCGCCTTGTGATGATTTGGGGCTTGCGCGCCCGCGCTCAAAAGTTTTTCGATCACGCTGCGCGGCAGCGGGTCCGGTTTCACTTTGCCGACAGTCACCCGCCCATGAATTGTTTCAAACAGTTCCATTTGGTTCCTCCGTGCATCACAGACGCTTGCGGGTAAAATTGTCTTACCATGAAGATATTTTACTCCGAACAGCACCGCGATCATTTCCCGCCGTTCGAGGTTTTCGACGGCGGGCTTCGCGTGCCATATTATGAAAACCCCGACCGCATGGATAAAATCATCTCCGCGCTTCGTAAGACGGATTGGGCTGAATTCAACGAGCCGGAGGATTTTGGACTCGACCCGATCCTCGCCGTGCATGACCGCGGCTATATCAACTTCCTCGCCTCCGCCTGGACCGAGTGGCTGGATTCTGACCCCAAAGTTGCGGCTGCGCCGGAAGCGCATGCCTTCCTGCCCGCCACCTTTGCATTGCGACGCAATCCGCGCCCGCCAAAAACCCTGCTCGGCAAGGGCGGTTATTACATGATGGACCTCTCCGCCTGCATTGTGGCAGGGACGTATAAAGCGGCGCTCGCCTCCGCCAATTGCGCATTGAGCGCGGCATCTTCATCCTTCCTCCTTCATCATTCATCCTTTGCATTATGCCGTCCGCCGGGTCATCATGCCGGAAAGGATTACGCCGCCGGATACTGCTTTATCAACAATGCCGCCGTTGCAGCCAACTGGCTTTCCAAAAAAGGAAGGGTGGCAGTCCTCGACATTGACTACCACGCAGGCAATGGCACGCAGGATATTTTCTACGAGCGAAACGACGTATTGACCATCTCCATTCACGGAGACCCGGAATTCGAATATCCGCATTACATCGGCTTCGCGGATGAAACCGGCGCGGGCGCGGGGCTTGGCTTCCATAAAAACTTTCCACTCCCGAGCGGGACTGGAGATATTCCATATCTTGTCGCGTTATACAAATCATTGGAAATGATCCGCAGTTTTTCACCCGATTACCTTGTCCTCTCGGCGGGCATGGACACCTTCGACGGCGATCCGCTTGGCACATTCCGCCTCACATGGGCAGTATATTCAGAGATCGGAAGACAAATTGCCAACCTAAACCTGCCCACCACCATCATCATGGAAGGCGGTTATAACAACGAAGCATTGGGCGAAAATATCCGCATACTCATTAGGAGTTTCACATGAAAAAAATTCTGCTGACCACATGGACTGTATTTCTCCTTCTCGCCGCCTGCGGACCTTCGCCCGAAGAACAGGCGGCCCTTACCGCCTCCGCATGGACGGAAACACCAACGCTCACCCCAACCTTTACCGCCACGTCCACGCCCACCATTACGCTGACGCCCACCATCACGCGCACACCCACCATTACATTCACGCCCACCATCACCGAAACGCCGACGTTCGCCTTTCCGACCGCGACGGTCAACAAACAGGCGCATTGCCGATACGGACCGTCCACCGCGTATCTCCATGCCGCAGACTTGTATGCAGGAGACACAGGCAGCGTGCGCGGACGGGCGATGTATAGTCAGTGGCTGTATATCAAATTCGATAAACTCAATTACTTTTGCTGGGTCGCGCCTTCCATTGTGGATGTCGTCGGCGACGTGAACACGCTTCAAAAGACGACCCCCAACCTGCAATCCATTGGAAGCAACCGCTACGGACCGCCGGGAAACGTGCAGGCAATCCGCAACGAGGACTTTGTCACCATTACGTGGGACCAGGTAAACATGACGAACGACGATGACCGCGGCTACTTCATCGAAGCCTTTGTCTGTCAGAAAGGCGCATACATCTGGTGGACGGAATCTTTCCCAGAACAATCCATCACCGAGTTCACCATAAAAGACGAAGCGGGCTGCCCCGCCGCATCCTATGGACAGTTATATACCGTCGAAAAGCATGGCTACTCAAAGCCAGTGAACATTCCATGGCCCCCAGCCCAGTAATGAAAAAAACGGACGCTTGAAGCGTCCGTTTTTTTCATTTAAGTTATCACCGCCGCCTTCTTCAACGCACCCTCAAGCGCGTCAATCGTGGCGGGCTTGATCACCATCGCCTGCGCGCCCCCGCGCATCACATGCTGACGGGTTTCCGGCTGGTCATCCGAAGTGATGATGACGACTGGAACCTTCATCAACCGCGGCTCGCGCCGGATGTACGCAAGCACCTCGGTCCCATCCACGCCGGGCATGTTGATATCGAGGCAAATGAAACGCGGCACAAAACTCGCCAGGATCGCCATAGCTGGGCTGGACCCATACGCAACCTTCGCGGGCAAATCCAATAATTCGAGCATTTGCTGCAATGCGTCCGCCGTCTGGCGGTTATCGTCAATGATCAAACCTTCCGACATCAGTCCTCCAAAATACTATTGCCCATCACGGACACGTCATACCCTTTCAGTCGAGATACAGCCTCCTGAAAACGCGAATCAGCCAGAAGGTCGAAAAGAGGCGCAAGCAGGTCGTCGTCCGCAAACAACTTTGGTATCACCAAGTCATAGCGCTCCTGAAAGAGCGGGATAAAATCCAAATCCAACGCCTGCGCGGCGGCGGCAACACCCAGTCCGCAATCGGCGCGCTCCGAAGCGACCGCAGCCGCAACACCGAGGTGAGTATACTCTTCCTGATAATAGCCCGCAATGGAGTCGGGAGAAATTGTCATCAAATTCAAATGATAATCAAGCAGGACGCGCGTGCCTGCGCCGCGCTGACGGTTGACAAACTGCACGCCTCTTCCTTGACCTGTGCCTGCGAGGTCTCCCAAACTTTTGATTCCCTTTGGGTTTCCCTTCCTCACGATCAAGCCCTGGTCGCGCCCCACCAACGCCACGACCTTGACGGGAATATTCGGCATGTACTGGCGGATATAGGATATGTTGTATTCGCCCGTCTGCGTATCGAGCAAATGCGACCCGGCAATGTGCGCCTCGCCACGCCGCAGCGCCACCAGCCCGCCCTGCGACCCGACATTGGCGGACGCAAGACGACGGTCATGCTCGGCGAGGAATTGTGCGATCAAATCAAGCGTCAGGTCGTGCGAGCCGATGCAGAAAATCGTCTTTTCGATTTCGGATTTGTTTCGATAAAGCCTCACTTGTACTTTTTCACCCGCTTCCATGCCCTGCGTGCCGCTGGGGATTAATGCAAGCCCGTCCGCTTGTACAAGAGACGTGATAACCCCCGCCCCGCGAGATAACGGCGCGGCGAGAAGTTTATCTCCCACCCTGCCAACCGCCACACGCACAAAATCATCATCCCCCGCAGGCGAGACCAGTTTGCGCGTGAGCGTGGCTTCTTCCGTCGGCAACTCCAGCGGACGCCGCCCCAGCCATTTGGCGAGGAGCGGCTCGACGAAGATATCAATCGTCAGCGCAGCAGAGACGGGGTAACCGGGGACGCCAATAATCGGTGTCAGGTGCGAGGTGTCAGGTATCAGGTTGTCCGATTTTCGATTTTCGATTTTCGATTGACAATTTATCATTCCCAAGATTACAGGATGTCCCGGACGCACTGCCACACCATGCACTAACAATGTGCCAAGTTTCTCGACCACACGTGATGAGAAATCTTCCGCGCCCGCAGAAGAACCTGCATTTAACAAAACAAGGTCATGGGTTTGGGCGGCTTCCTGAACACGCCCACAGATCAAATCAAAATCGTCTTTGGTGATGGGGTAACGAGTCGGCTCGCCGCCCATCTGTTTGATTTGCGAAGCGATGACAAGCGAGTTGTATTCGAGGATGTCGCCTGCTTTGAGTTTGGAACCGATTGGGACGAGTTCTGTACCGGTTGGCAAAATCGCTACTTTTGGTTTTCGCGCAACTTTTATAGTTTGATGACCCGAAGCGGCGATTGCACCCAGATCCGCCGGGCGGAGGACGTGCCCCGTTGGCAAAACCAATTGTGTGGCGACGATGTCCTCTCCCAGCGGGCGGACATGACTCCACGGTGTAACTGACGCGCGAATGCGAATTGAAGCAGGGCTGCGAATGGCGGAAGTGATCTCACCGTGTTCATCCAGCGACTCCACATTTTCAATCGGAATGACAGCATTCGCCCACCCCGGCAGCGGATCGCCCGTATCCACATATTGAGAGATTGGAGATTGGAGATTGGAGATTGATGACCGATTACTGACCACTGATAACTGAATCGGTGAAGAAGGCTGCGCCCCATTCGTATCCCCCGCTTTGACAGCAAACCCATCCATCGCCGAGGCGTGATAATGCGGCGAAGAAACTTCCGCCCAGATCGGCTCGGCAGTGACACGACCTAGTGCGTTTTCATCGAGCGGAATTTCTTCCACGCCGAGAACACGCCAAAGATCAGCCTCCTGTAAGGCTTGGCGCAAACGTTCTTGCGCTTGAGAGAGGGGAATATCGTGGAGGTAGACGGACATTATTAAGTTACAGGTCTAAGGTTGAAGGTTAAAGGTTGAAGGTTGAAGGTTGAAGGTTGAAGGTTGAAGGTTGAAGGTAAAAACTTGCAACTTTCAACCTTTAACTTTTTACTCTATCCCATCCATCGCCGCGCCCAGCCGACGAACGATCTCATCCACTTCCTCTTCATTAATGGAAAGCGGCGGCGAGAACGCCAGCACATTTCCCAACGGACGCGAGCGCAAGCCGCGCTCTTCCGCGGCTTTGAAGATCTTCATCGCCAGCGCGGGGTCGGCGGTTTTGGCGGTTTTATCCGTGACGATCTCCACGCCGCAGACCAGACCCAGTCCGCGCACATCGCCGACAAAGGGGAATTCGGTCAGGGATTGCAAACCTTCAAGCAGGCGTTTCCCCAATTCGCGAGCGCGATTCGGGTATTCATCCTTTTCCATGATCTCAAGGTTTTTCAAGCCCACCGCGCAAGCCATCGCATGACCCGAATAAGTGTAGCCGTGCATGTATGCTTCCGTATCCGCCGCAGATTCCATCGTCTCGCGAATCGCGTCCGAAATTTGAATGCCGCCAAGTTGGGCATATCCGCTCGTGATGGCTTTGGCAAAAGAGAGAATGTCTGGTTTGACATCCCAATGCTTGAGCGCGAACCACTCGCCCGTGCGCCCAAAACCGGTGATGACTTCATCCGCGATGAAGAGGATTTCGTGTTTGTCACAGATCTGGCGGACGAGCGGGAAGTAATCGTCAGGTGGAATGACCACGCCTCCGACGCCCATCACAGGCTCGGCGATAAAAGCGGCGACGGTGTCGGCTCCTTCGCGCAGAATGGCGGCTTCCAATTCCCGAGCCGCCGCCTGCCCGACCGTCTCCCCATCCTGCAATTGACCTTCGTAGCGATACGGGTTCGGCGCGGGGATGTGGACAAACCCGTCCATTGCAGGACCGAACATGGCGTGATATTTCTCCAACCCCGTGGCAAATGTGGCGGCAAGGGTGATGCCGTGATATGAGCCACGCCGCGCAATGACCCTGTACTTGGTCGGCTTGCCCTTGCGCTTCCAGTAATAACGCGCGGTCTTGAACGCGGAGTCATTCGCCTCGGAGCCGCCTGATGTAAAAAAAGTTGTATTCAAACCTTCGTAGGCAAACCCCGCGAGTTTATCCGCCAGTTGAATGGAAGACAGGTTGGTCATCCCCGAAAAATTGGACGTGAATGCCAATTCCTTCATCTGGTCGTAGGCGGCTTGGGCGAGTTCCTCACGCCCGTACCCCGCGTTGACGTTCCACAGCCCCGCCATGCCGTCCAGGATCTTTCGTCCATCGGTGGTGTACAGCCACACCCCATCCCCGCGTTCGATCACCAGCGGGTTGGCATGCGATTTAGGGTGATACACGGGATGCAGTTGTTTTTTATCTTTTTCGATCCAGGTTTGTGTTTGGTCGGTCATGATTTCTCCTGTCGTGTTGAAGGTTGAAAGTTGCAGGTTGAAGGTTTAAGAACAACTTGCAACCTTCAACCTTGAACCTTCTAACCTAGTACTTCAACATCATGCGGACCCGACTCCTTCAACCCCGCGCCGGTCATCCGCACGAAAATGGCTTTCTGCTGGAATTCTTCCACCGAATGCGCGCCGCTGTAACTCATCCCCGACTGCAAGCCGCCGACGAGTTGAGTCAACACCTCGCGCGCCTTGCCGCGATAAGGGACTGCCGCCTCCACTCCCTCGGCAACATATTCTTCAACCTCCTCGCGGGTCAGGTCGTTGCCTTCGCGCTTGTTGCGTTCGATGTTCGCAGTGAGCGACGCCATGCCGCGCGAGACCTTGTAACGATGACCTTTGCGCGTCATCACCAGACCGGGGCTTTCGTCTGTGCCAGCCAACAGCGATCCGACCATTACCGTGCTTGCGCCCGCCGCAATCGCCTTTGCCACATCGCCGGGATGACGGATGCCGCCGTCGGCGATGATCGGGATCCTGTGCTTTTGCGCTTCTTCCGAGCAAACGATGACCGCCGTCAACTGCGGCACGCCGGAACCAGCCACCTGGCGCGTGACGCAGATCGAACCGGGACCCACGCCGACCTTCACCGCATCCACGCCCGCTTCGATCAGCCGCTTCGTTCCGCCCGCCGTCGCCACATTCCCGCCGATGATCTGCGCCTTCGGGAAATGACTGCGGATGTTTTTGATCATTTCGATTTCCAAATGCGAATCGCCGTGCGCGATGTCCACCACGATGCAGTCCGCGCCCGCGTTCAGCGCCGCCTCCACGCGCCGCATCTCCATATCCCGCACCCCCACCGCCGCCCCGACAGCCAGCCGTCCTTTCGAGTCCTTGGTCGCTTTCGGGAACTGCGTGATTTTCATGATGTCCTTCAACGTGATCAAGCCTGCCACTTTACCATGCTTATCCTTCAATGGCAGTTTCTCTATGCGGTACTCGTGCAGCAATCGTTCCGCATCTTTCAATGAAGTGCCGGGCGGCGCGCTGTGGACTTCGCGCGTCATGATCTCGGTTACAAGTTTGGCGTCGTTCTCTTCGAACAACAAATCGCGCGTCGTGACGATGCCGACCAGCCTGTCATCCTTGTCCAAAATCAAAATGCCGCCCGTGCCAGTGTCCTCCACCACGCGCTTCACATCCCCTACCGTATGCCCTTCCGTCATTGTAATGGGCTGATCCACCACATACGACTCCGCCTTCTTCACCCGCTCGATCTGACGCGCCTGTTCGGCAATCGTCATGAAGCGATGGATGATCCCGATCCCGCCTTCGCGCGCCATCGCAATCGCCATTTCGCTCTCGGTCACCACGTCCATGTTCGCGGAAACAATCGGCGATTGCAGCGCGATCTTCCTGGTCAGCCAACTCCTGGTGGAAAGCGCGCGCCGCGAATCCACATCGGAATATTGCGGCGTCAGAAGCACATCGTCATAAGTCAAGCCTGTTTCGGGCAAAATTTTCATGCCATTCTCCTCGCGCCCGAATTATAATGCTTCGAGACGAGTCCATTGGATATAAAACCCGCTTCGCCCTCGACCCTTGCCTGCTCACTCCAAAACGGGCATGATCGTACTGCAAGATTTATCTTGCAACCCCATAGCGCGGAATTCATTCCGCAACCAAAGGCGATATGAATATCGCGTTACAGAATCTTCGCGGTTGATGTAGTTTTCGCGGAGTAATACTATAGCGCGGCAAGCCGCAGCCAAAGTAAGTCGGATTGGCAATCCGACCTACGCGCAAAATCTTCGCGGTAGGCGTAGTTTTTACAGAGCAATA
>JAGUZU010000025.1 GCA_020060625.1 Anaerolineales bacterium
GGCTGACCGGCAGAACCTATATCAATTTTGAAGGTGCAACTTAATTCACTTCGCAAGGTATCATGTGACTCAATTTACAGAAAAACCCTTGCACTATCTCCTGATAGTTTTATTTCCCATACCGTTTATAAAACTCCCATCTATTTTTGCATTGAAAACACCCATATTTAGGGGTATGTGAAAAAGAGACCACCATATATGGTTAATGATTTTCTAATATTATAGCACTGAAACTTAAAAATACATTAATCGGCTTTGTCTTTTGTTATTCGATTCATAGAAAGAACTCCGGCGCAAAGGTTAGATAATTCTCGAACCTCCCAAACGGGACATTGCTCATCAGGAGCGCGGAGAACGAATCAATTTTATATTTCCGCGCGACGAGATGGTCAACCGCTTTCTTATTGACGAGTGGCACGGAGACGCCAAACTCTTCGCCCTGCTCCGCCATGCGGCTTTCGGCATGCGCCAGCACGGCGGGGAAATCGTCAGCGTCCAGTACGGCGAACGGTCCGTGGCTCTCGCCGAGGTAGCCGTAGCCGATCACGTCCGCGCCGCGTTTGTACACGAATCCATCGCGCGCGCCCGCCAGCCATTTGTGGATGCTTCCGCGTGTGTGATCGAGGATCGCGCGATCAATTTGATTGATCGCTTCGAGATGAACGCCCAAATCCAGCGGCTCGATGACGAGGTCGCTCGGCACGGTCACGGTTTCGGCTTTGCGGGAAAAATACTTGAGCATGAAACGACCATACACGCCCGCTTTGAAATAGCGGTATAGGGCGCGTTCATCCAACAAGGCGATGATGGTGCGGTACGCTGCGCCGTTATCCGCAAATGCGCGGGATAACAACCCGCCTCCGACTCCCGCCGACTGCTGGTCCGGCGCGACGAAGAACTCGGTCAACTCCTGAAGCCCGTCATGCTCGATGGAGCGGGCATAGCCAAGAATTTCGCCGTCCCTTTCCGCCACCCAGAATTGGGACGCATCCCTTGCGAGAAAATCGAATAGCGGTTTGCGGCTCTCCCAAATGGACGCGAGTTTCGCGGGGTCGTTTCCGCCTGTGATGGCTTGGACGTTCATGCGCTCGCTGTAATCGGTGATGGAGCGCAGGAAAACTTTGAAGACATTGTATGAATCTTCGATGTCCGCTTTGCGATAGATGATGGTCATTGGGCAATTCCTTCTGCTTTTGCAGGGCAGGTTTGCCTGTACCCAGTGTGCATGCACGGGTGCAACCTGCCATTTTTCGTATTTGTAATAGTGTCAGGCTAAAAGCCTGACCTACATTTTTGTTTCGCGGATTATAGCCCCGGAACTTAATAGCAGCGTCCCCCGAATTGGTGAATTCAGGGGACGTTTTCTTTTTCATTTACTCGCCGCGGGCGTGCGGATACGGACTCCAGTCGCACAGGTTGATGAAGGGAGTTTCCAATCCGCCTTCCACAAGGAAGGATTTCATCAATCCGTTCGAGTGGGTGTACGCGCCTTCAAGGTTGTAATTGGACGCCCAGGCGTAGGCATAGTACCTTCCGGCGGGAAGAAGAACCTCGTAAATGTTCTCGTTCTCCGGGATGGCAAACTGGATGCGCTCACCTGTCGACGCGTTTTCGAAGTAAAGCGTCATTGGCGGGTTGAATTCGCTCGGGTAGCACAGGTTGCCGCTCACCGTGCCGTGCGGCAGGTTTTCGGGCAGTTTGGTCACATTGATCTCGACATAGAAAGGCTTGTTGGCGGCATCGCCTGCTCCAAACAAAGTTCCGGATGAGTTGCGGAGCATCCAATAGCCAGTGTAACGCCCAGCTTTATCCGGCGCGGTGAGTGTGACGGAAACATCCACGGTCTCACCGGGAGCCACGTTTTGCGGCAGTCGTACGGCGGTGGTGGAGCCCATCTGGGCGCCGTTCGAAAAGACAAGCGTGTAATCCTGAGTCCATGTGCAGGTTCCGCGGTTCTTGAGACGCCAGATTTTCGTGAAGGTCTCGTTGGTGACAAGGTTCGCGCCGTCGGGAATGGTTACATCCTTGACGAAGGCGACCCAGTCACAGTAGGAGGCTGCGGTGGGGGGAACCGACGTCAGCGTGGAAACAGGTGTATTGTTCTGCTGGGCAGTTGTCGGCGTGGGCGGAGGCGGAGTCTGCGTCGGCGCGTTGAACGTCAATGCGATCACCGTCTGGGTGACCCTCGCCTGAACGGTTGCCTGCGGGTCGGGCTGGGAACGGCTCGATTGAAGCATGGGCATCGCAAACACGCTGATGGGGAACATGGCAAGCACGCATAATGCCAGAATACCGAAAATGATCATGATGTTGTTGGTTGTGAGTTTCATGGTTTCCTCTTTCGTAAGCCCCCATAGAACGCCGGGAACCCGATTAAAGTTCCCCGCAACGCCAGTACTCTGGTACCAATTAAAAATGCCTTCGAAGTGTCATCGAAGGCATTTTTGCGGAAGTGATACCTGCTAAATATCCAAATTCCTCACGCTCTTGGCATGGGTCTGGATGAATTTCTTGCGCGGGTCCACGGCGTCGCCCATGAGCATGTCGAAGGTGCGGTCGGCTTCGGCGGCGTCGTCCACGGTGACGAGGAGCAGCGTGCGGTTGGCGGGATTCATGGTGGTATCCCACAACTGGTCGGGGTTCATTTCACCGAGACCTTTGTACCGCTGAAGGCTGGCTTTCTCGCCAAGCTCCTTGATCATCTTATCCTTTTCCTTGTCGCTGTACACGTATTTGACGTTGTTCTTGTGCGCAATGCGGTAGAGCGGCGGCTGGGCAATGTAGAGATGTCCGTCTTCGATCAACTTCGGCATGTAGCGGAAGAAAAAGGTCAGCAGCAGCGTGCGGATGTGGCTGCCGTCCACGTCGGCGTCGGTCATGATGATGACGCGCCCATAGCGCAGACCTTCGATGTCGAAGTTATCGCCGATGCCCGTTCCCAGCGCGGAGATGAGCGCCTTGACTTCGTTGTTTCCCAAAATCTTGTCGAGGCGGGCACGCTCGGTGTTGAGGATCTTACCGCGCAGCGGGAGGATTGCCTGGAAATGGCGGTCGCGTCCCTGCTTGGCGGAGCCGCCTGCCGAGTCGCCTTCCACGATGTAGAGTTCGGTCTTGGATGAATCGCGCTCGGAGCAGTCCGCCAGTTTGCCAGGCAGGGTCAGCGACTCGAGCGCCGATTTGCGGATAACGAGATCGCGCGCTTTGCGCGCCGCATCACGCGCCCGGGCAGAGGTGAGACATTTCGCAATGATCGCCTTCGCCGCCTGCGGATTCTCTTCGAGGAAGGTGCTGAACGCCTCGCCCACAACCTGCGTGACCAGGGTCTGCACTTCGGGATTCATCAGCTTGACCTTGGTCTGCGACTCGAACTGCGGGTTGGGGTGCTTGACCGAAACAATGGCGGTAAGACCTTCGCGGGTATCGTCGCCGGAGAAGTTCGGGTCGGCATCCTTCAGCAAGCCGCTCTTGCGGGCGTAGTCATTGATGACGCGCGTGAGGGAGGAACGCAAACCTGTCAGGTGCGTGCCGCCGTCGATGGTGTTGATGGTGTTGGCGAACGAATAGACCGACTCGGTGTACGCATCCGTGTATTGGATGGCGGCTTCGATGCCGATGTTTTCGATCTCCTTCTCGACATGCACCACTGGGTGAAGGTTCTCACGGTTGCGGTTGAGGTAGCGGACAAAGGAAGTGATGCCGCCCTCGAAGTAGAAGGTCATTTCGCGTTCGGCGCGTTCGTCCGTGAAGCGGATGGTCACGCCGCGCGTGACGAACGACATTTCGCGAAAACGCTGGACGAGCGTATCGAAACGGTAGTCAATATCTTCGGTGAAGATCTGTTTATCGAATTTGAAGGTCTGTTTGGTGCCGGTCTCTTCCTTTTCGACCTTGCCGATCTGCTTGATCCTGCCCTGCGGCACGCCGCGCTTGTACTCCTGTCGCCAATGCTTGCCGTTGAGTTTGATCTCAGTGACCATCCATTCGGAAAGCGCGTTGACCGCGCTCACGCCCACGCCGTGCAAACCGCCGGAGACTTTGTACCCGCCGCCGCCGAATTTACCGCCCGCGCCGATGACAGTCATGACCACGTCCACGGTTTCCATCGGCTTGCCATTGGCATCCTTCTTGGAGGGATGCGGACCGACCGGAATGCCGCGTCCGTTGTCTTCGATGGTCACGCTGCTGTCGGCATGGATGATGATATCGATGGCAGTGCAGAAGCCTGCCAGCGCCTCGTCAATGGCGTTATCCACCACCTCATAGACGAGATGATGCAGGGCTTTGATGTCCGTGCCGCCCACGTACATGCCCGGGCGTTTGCGGACGTGTTCGATACCTTCCAATGCCTGAATGGAACTGACATCGTAATTTATTTTCTTTTCTTTTTCAGCCACAAGGACCTCCAGCGATCAATTCTTTCTTTTTAATGTGGGTTGGGTCAAGCCTGCTTGACTTCGTTGTTATTCGGGCGCAGTTTTTCCATCACGGTTTGAAGCCAGTCGCTCATATCGCGGTAGTAAATGAAGCTGCCAGCCAGAAGGGCGGTCGTCACGAAGGCATGACCAAAGATGCCGAACAGCGTCGCCCACGAATCTCCCGTGGGAATCGTCCACAGGAAGTTCAAGCCGTATGCCAGCAGGAAAATGGTCAGCACGAAAAAACTGCTGGTGGGGAGTGTGAAACGCGCCAGTTTAAAACTACTTAACATGGATGTGAACACATTCTGCCGCCTGACGAAAATCCCAAGGGGCCAGAAGAACAACGGCACAATGATCCAGACCGAGGCAAGGCTTACAAAAAGCACGAACAAGTTGGCGAGAAAAGCATTGAACTGCGCCGCCAGTAACAACACCAGCAAGATCGGAATGCCGATCATCACCAGGGCAATTCCAAACAGGACGGAAAGAAGAACCGTCTGCACGATGGCTTGGAACGGTTGAACGGAATGCTCCTTATCCGAAACCACGACCCATGCCACACTGCGAAAATACAATGCGCCGCCGATCCAGCCAGCCAGAATGAGTATGAATATCCAAAGGGGGAAATCCAACGCGCTCACCTGCCAGATGGCAGGATCGCCCAACGGCGTGGCGGAAGCATCTCGGGGCAGGAGCAGGCTCGAGATCCCGATGGGAAGCGTTCGCAGCAGCCAGAACAGGTTGATCGTCGGGATGGTCGTCTCGTACCAATCCAATACCTGTTGAATATCCTTTGCGGAAACGCCGCCCGCCCGCCAGATGGCAACCACATCCGCCTTGATCGAGTCGAATAAGGCGTTCATGTGCAGACGCGGACCCAGCCACAGGAACAGGTTCAACGCCAGCGGCAAAAGGATTGCAGTAATGTGAGAGGCGATGGTGTCGAAGCCTGCTTTGATTGAATTGATGATGCCGGGCGGAGGCGGCAGGTTTTCCAGCCGTGAAACTTCCATAACCAAATGATTCTACCATACCCCCTGCTTGCGTTCGCGCCTTCGCACAGGTACAATCTTCACATGCAAGAGGATCGTTTCTATCTGCCGTCGGCAGACCGCGTGGGATTGTTGACCGCCTCCGTCCTGCTGACGTTTGCGCTGACCCGGCTTGTCCAATCGCCCCGCCTCACCCTGACTTTGAGCCTGCCCGGCTTTTATTTTGCCTTTCCCATCACCCTCGGCACGTTCATGACCATCCTTGCCGCCGCGCTGACAGCCGCCGGTGTGGACTGGCTGACGCGCGACCACCCCGGCGTGGGGGCAAAATCCACCCGCGAACACATCATGCTCCCGACCCTCACGGCGTTTGTCATCGGCGCGCCGCTTGCGCTGCTATCGGATAGTTCCGCATGGTGGGTTGGATTTGTGTTCGGCGCGGTTTTGCTGGTGGCGGTCTTCATGGCGGAATATATCACCATCAACCCGTCCGCGCCTTCGTATGCCTTCGCGCGCGCCGGGCTGACGGCGCTGGCATACGCGCTTTTTCTTATTCTCGTTACATCCCTGCGAATCACCGGCGCGCGCTTGTTCCTGCTTGTTCCCGCCATTTTCATCGTCGCTGGTTTGATCAGCCTGCGCATTCTTCATCTCGATGGAACCGATCGTTGGGATTTTCCCTGGGCAATCGGCATCGGGCTGGTCTGCGCGCAGATCGGAGCAGGTTTGCATTACTGGCCCCTCGCGCCCATTCAATTTGGACTCGCGCTTACGGGTCCGCTTTACGCGCTGACGGCGCTATCCATGAACCTGGCGGAGAACATCCCCTTGCGCCGCGCAGTGGTTACGCCTGTCATCATCATTGGTCTTGCGTGGGGCTTTGCGATCTTTTTATAACGATGCAATCCCTTATCCTTACAGACGAACAATTGCAAAGAATGATCGCCCACGTCGCTTCACACGCGCCGCTGGAGGCGTGCGGTCTGCTGGCGGGATGCGGCTCGAAGGTGGAAACCGTGATCGAGGTGACGAACCAGGCTCAAAGTCCGGTGCGATACGTGATGGATCCCATCGAGCAATTGAATGCTTTCGAGTGGATCGAATCCAACGGGCTGGACCTCATCGGCATCTTTCATTCGCATCCATCCGGACCTGAAACTGTTTCGCCCACCGACATCGCAGAGGCGGCGTATGCCGTTGTGTACGTCATCCTCGCCCGCGCAAACGGAGTTTGGAAACCGCGCGGATTTTGGATCGAAAACGGCGGATTTCATGAAGTTGCATTGGAGATCGCTTAACGTTTCGACAACAAGCAACCATCCTTTCCATTCCGTGTTTCTACGAATACACTCATACCGGAGGAGTATTGATGCAAACTGTAATTGACCTTGGGGTGATCGTTTTGGCGTACGTGTTCGGCTCGATCCCATTTGGACTGCTGATCGTGAAGCTCAAAACCGGGAAGGACATCCGCGACGTGGAAAGCGGGCGGACGGGCGGGACAAACGCCATGCGCGCCGCGGGTTTTTGGGCGGGGTTTATCACGGCAATGCTGGATATTTTGAAGGGCGCGGCTGCGGTTTGGGCGGCTCAACTTGTCGCCCCTGGCAATCACTGGGTACATGTGCTGGCTCCGCTTGCCGCCATCCTGGGTCATAACCATTCGATCTTTCTGCCCGAACGCGCTGAAAACGGAAAGATTATCCGCCTGCGGGGCGGGGCGGGAGGCGCGCCGTCCGTTGGCGGTGCGATTGGGTTGTGGCCCGGCTCTGTTCTCATCATCCTGCCGCTCGGCATGTTGACCTTCTTCACAATCGGCATCGCGTCGGTGACGACCATGGCGGTGGCGTTTTTTGCCATCGTCGTCTTCGCCATCCGCGCCTCGCAGGGACTGATGCCCTGGATCGACGTGTGGTACGGAGTCGGCGCGGAGCTTTTGCTGATTTGGGCGCTGCGCCCAAACTTGAAAAAATTATTTGCGGGGCAGGAGCGCATTGTGAAACTAAGCTTGAATGGCTGGCTGAGGGCAAGGCGCGAGGAAAAGAAATCAGGCAATTAAAAAAACAGCGCGGACTCTTGAACAAGTCCGCGCTGTTTTTTTCATCAATCTGATGTGTCAGTCCAGAAGTTCCTTCGGAATGTTTCCGCCATTCGCGGCGATCTTCTTGAGGACTTCCTTGTGGAGCCAGGTGTTCATTTTTGCAGAATCGCCCATCATTTCGGCGGGACAGCCAAGTTCTTCTGCCAATTCCTTGCGGGCATCGTAGCTGCTTTCCAGGTCCAGCAATTTCAGCAAGTCCACAATTGACATTTTCCAATTGAGTTTTGCCGGGTTGGCGGCAGCGAGTTTGTCGAGATGAGCGGTCACATCCACCTGGGACATCGGCGCGGATTCAGGCTTGCCGGCGGGACGCCGCTCGAAGGCATCATCCTTCTCCATGCGTCCCGAGGCGGAAGCGGCGGGTTTCTTTGCAGCGGGAGCCGTCTGCTGGGGCGCTGCCCCGGCGGACGCGGAAGCCGCCTTGTCCTTATCCTTGCCCAAACCTATCTTTTCGAGAATCTTATTGAAAAAGCCCATGATATAACATCCTTTCTATGGAAATCGAATCAAAAATATGAGGCTGTCGCTTTCATTGCCCATACTCGCACAAATTCATTATAGCGTATTCTCGATTCGATTCCATGAACTTTTTACAATCAATTGCCTCAAAAAGCATATAACTATCTTGATTACCTTACACTTTAAGTTGGGACGCGGATTTTTTGAAGAACAGCCCAAAAAAGGGCTTCAAATCCGCGTTTTCCGCGCTCGTCCGCGTCCTGATTTTTAAGAGTGTAAGGCAATCAGATAACTATCATGGAATATTGTAAGTCGAGTGGTATATAGGTATTATTGCAGTTTCCGTTTCGCACAAGATGCGTTCTGCTTGAATATAAAGTTCCTGACGCGCCGCCGGGTCATAGCTATTTCTGGCGCGATTGACCAATAACTCAAATTCGGAGTTCGAGAAACTGCCATAATTGTATTCCGAACCGGATTTGAAAATCTCCCGCAGGAAATTATCGGGATCATTGAAGTCGGCTGCCCAACTCATACGAAACAATTCTGGTGGATTTGATGCAATCCGATCAAGGTAAGTACCCCAGTTTAAAACCTCAACAGTGACTTTGACACCCAAATGTTGTTCCCACATCTTAATCATTTCATCCGAAATTTTGACGTGAAATCCTTGAGCCGCATCACCGCCAAGATTGATCAACATTTTCACTGGCGGGAAGTTGGACGCATCAGTATAGCCTGCCTCTGCCAGTAACTCACGAGCGCGAATCGGGTCGAAGGGAATACCGACTTCATTGTATAAATCCCTGCCCAATGTCTCCGGCGGCGTGAATGTCGTTGCCGGTCGCGGGTCTTTCGCTCCGTATTTTTGGGCAATGACAACAAGCGCCTCCCTGTCAATTGCGGCGGCAAATGCCTGGCGCACTAAGACACTGTTAAAAGGCGGTTTTTCCATGTTGAAATAGAAATAATAAACGCCCGGACGTTCTGCTTTATCCAATGGCAGCCAGGGGTTGTTCTTTCCAAGTGTATCCACTGGCAGAACAACAGATCCGGGCAAAGGGGTCGGGGATGGGACGAGTGTGGCAGTTGGTTCAAGCGTAACTGTGGGCGGTATTGGTGAAGCTGTCATTGTCGGGGAGGGCGTTGAATCAGCCGCGCAACCCGATGAAAAAAACAAGAAGCGCCGCGGCAACAAATACCAGCCATATTGATTTATTCATTTTCCGATTTCCTTTCGATGCATTACACATTGAATACTCATCGTTGGGCAACATAGCCGCCGGGGGAATACCCCTTCCATTTATTCTTGATTCTTCAAATATTATTTTCCGTACCTCCTTTTGATCTCCGGCAAAAAATAATTGTCGAAGAAATGATCCATATCGTAATCGGGCGTCCAGCCCCAGTCTTTGCGGGCGCGGGAGTCGTCCACATCCTCGGGCCAGGAATCCACGATTCCCTGCCGGCGCGGATTTGGCTCAAATGTAATTTGAGCGCCAGGAAATGCCTTCAACGCGCGCTGACGGAACTCCTCCGCCGTGATGGCAAACGCCGCCACGTTGTACACGTTCGTCGTCAGGCTTTCGCGCGGCGCATCCATCAGCATCATCATGGACTTGATCGCGTCGGGCATGGCCATAAAGGAGATGATCGTGTCCGGGCGGACGAAACAGGCATAGGCTTGGTCCTGAGCCGCCGCGTGCAGCATCTCCGGTCCGTAATCGCTCGTCCCGCTGCTCGGCACGGTAAACGCGCTGATCAAACCAGGGAATCGGAGCGCGCGGAAGTCCATCATCACCGGCGGGTTGTCATCCAAATGTTTTTGTCCGTGGAACCTGCTGTAATACATCCCCAGTTTTTCGCAGTACAACTTGTTGCATCCATACATCGTGTGCGGAGAGTCCCATTCCTCCTCGCGCACCCTGCCCGCCTTTTTCTTCGCTTCGAGATTCGGCATTCCATACGCCGCAATCGAACTTGGGAAGATGAATTTCACCGCCTTGCCATATTTTTCCGAACGATACGCCGCCAGCATCAACAATTGCATCGTCCCTTCCACGTTGATGCGATGCGCCTCCTCGGTGGCAATCTCCGCTTTCGATGAGAGCGACGCCGCAAGGTGGAAGATCACATCGAAATCATAATCGTAAAAGACCTTCACCTTGAAAACAAGATCGCCCTGCACGTGTTCTACCACGAGGTCTTTGATCGAATCAGGCAGCGGCGCCAGATCCGAAGTGACGATCCGGTAGGCTCCCCTCTTCGACAGTTCCTGCACGAGCGCTTGACCGATCTCACCACATGCGCCGGTTACCAGCACCTGCTTTTCGCCCATATTCAACTCCTGATATGCTAGAATGATATGTCTTTATTTTACGACACATTACCGCAAATAAATGTCATAAATCATCCATGATATTCAGATACATTTCCATTCTTATCATTGCAGGATTACTCTCTTCCTGCGCCGCGCTGGACGAACTGCTCGCCACGCCCATCCCCCCCACGCCGACAGAGACACCGCTTCCCACCGCCACCATTATCTGGTTCCCTCCATCGGTAACTCCCACGCTCCAGACTTTTTCCACCAAAGCCCCCACCCCCGAAATGCGCCCAGGACTTGGAGAAATCATCCTCACCGACGACTTCTCCAAATCCTCTCTCTGGGACATTGCTTCATCGAATCAAGCCAGCACGGACATCAACAGCAACCGCCTTACGATTGCCGTGCAAAGCGGCGTCTACATGCTCAGCCTCCGCCACGACTTGATATTGGATAATTACTACGCCGAAATCACAGCCCAGCCTGGTCTTTGCCGAGGCGAAGATAATTATGGCGTCCTCATCCGCGCCAGCGCAGGGACATATTACCGTTTCGTGCTGGCATGTAATGGCACGGTCCGCGCGGAACGCATCACGAACGGAGCGCGGCTCATCCTGCAGCAGCCGCTCCCCACCGGAGATGCTCCTCCGGGCGCCCCGGGCAATGTCCGCATTGGCGTGTGGGCAGTGGGACGTGAAATGCGTCTCTTCTTAAACGGACGCTTCCAATTCAGCATCAGCGACCCAAGTTTCCCCAGCGGCACAATCGGCGTCTTTGCCCGCTCTACTGGAGAGACTCCCGTCGTCGTCTCATTTTCAGACCTGGTCATTCAAAGCGTGGAATACAACCCATAGCGCGGCAAGCCGCAGCCAAAGTAAGTCGGATTGGCAATCCCACCTACGCGCAAAATCTTCGCGGTAGGCGTAGTTTTTACAGAGCAATACTATAGCCTCTGTCTTGCAGAGATACCGCTTTTGCATTAATATTTGGCAACGAGGAGGGTCATTTACACGGCAACTCCTCTCTCATAATGATGGTTACTGAATACCGGCATTGAGTCCTGTGATAACCGCAAACGATCTTATCCGCCTGCCCTACACGCCTGATCTCACTGAAGGCGGGATTGCCTACGCGCTCCGTTCGTTGACCAACACGTTCGAGCGCGAAGGCAGATCGCCATACGACAGGCTGCGGCGGGTCGTTGCCAATATCGCCGTGGAACTCGCCTTTCGGCGGTTTCTCTCGCAGAACGAAATCCCCTTTGAAGTCAAAGCTGCCGCGCCATTCACTGACCACGAGCGGTTTGATGTCATCCTCGGTGGGCGCCGTTGTGACATCAAGTCATTTTTTATTTCTCGTCGCGGGCAAGTCATGTCCATTCGGCGCGACTCGTCCATGCTGCTGAACGTCCCGGCGCTCGTTCCATCGGATCAACACGCAAGCGATGGGCATTCCTACAACGACTTGTACGTCTTTACCTTTTTCACGGGGTTGATCGCCGCCTCGCAGGATGACCTCCGGAAAGCCGTCGCAAAAAAACAGCCGCATTATCTCGTCCATGTGATGCCGGAGGCGTGGCGCAAGCCGTTAAATTGGAATCCGCTTGGGGTATTGACCTTGAAATCGGAATCGGCGGAGGAACTGATCGTCGAGATCAGCGGGCAGGATGAAGGTCGGGA
>JAGUZU010000006.1 GCA_020060625.1 Anaerolineales bacterium
CAAAATCCGAAAAGTGCCGCATCTTCGCTCCTATTACCACTTTTCTCGCTCTACTCGTACCTTTTTACATAGATCTTTTGGATAAAGTCCAGCTGAGAGGGTGGCTGAAAATTTCTTGATTTCCTGGAATCCCGCAGTTCTACTTCGGAGTGCGGGCTTCCGAAAGTAGAACTTTCGGATTCCTTGCCCGAAAAACAGATTTTTCAGAAGTTTTCTGAAAGCGCATCGGCATCTGATGAGTTTTGGGGTAAAATAGAACACACGTTCCCCAATTGGTGAAAAGACAGAAAATGGAATTCAAACTTCAAGCCCCCTTCATGCCCATGGGCGACCAGCCCGAAGCCATCCGCGGACTTGTGGAAGGAGTTAAAAAGGGTCTCAAACATCAAGTATTGCTCGGGGCGACGGGTACCGGAAAGACCTATTCCGTGGCGTCCGTCATTCAGGAATTACAGAAGCCCGCGCTCATCATGGCGCATAATAAGACGCTTGCCGCGCAATTGTATGCTGAGTTCAAGGAGTTCTTTCCGGAGAATGCAGTCTCTTACTTTGTTTCCTACTATGACTATTATATGCCCGAATCATATATCCCGCGCCATGACCTGTTTATTGAAAAGGAAACGCAAATCAATGAAGAGATCGAACGCCTGCGGCTGGCGGCGACGACGGCGTTGATTTCCCGCCGCGACGTGATCATCGTCGCTTCGGTGTCGTGCATCTACGGCTTGGGTTCGCCGGAGGAATTCGGCAAGGGGACAGTCACATTGCAGGTGGGAGAGATCTACCGCCGCAACGCCCTGCTGCGCCAGTTGATCGAGAGCCAGTATCAACGCAATGACATGGAACTACGCCCCGGCACATTCCGCGTGCGCGGCGATACGCTGGAGATCATCCCTGCCTACGAAGAGAAGCGCGGATTCCGCATCACCTTTTTCGGCGACGAAGTGGAGCGCATTATGCAGTTCAGCCCGTTGACGGGGGAGGTCTTCGAGGAGCCGAAGGAAGTTTCGATCTATCCCGCCAAGCAATACCTGACCGACTCCGACCGCATGAAAGAGTCCATTGCCAATATCGAAGCAGAACTGGAGGAACGGCTGGCGTTCTACAAAAGCCAAGGCAAGCATTTGGAGGCGCAGAGAATCGAACAACGCACGCGCTACGACCTAGAGATGTTGAAGGAAGTCGGTTATTGCTCCGGCATCGAGAACTATTCCCGCCATTTGGATGGGCGCGAGGCGGGCACGCATCCGTGGACGATGATTGACTTCCTGCCGAGCGATTACCTGTTGGTGATTGATGAAAGTCACATGACCGTGCCGCAGATCCGCGGGATGTACAATGGGGATCGTTCGCGCAAGGAAACGCTGGTCGAATACGGCTTCCGCCTGCCGTCCGCCATGGACAACCGCCCGTTGAAATTCGAGGAATTCGAACAGGTGATGGGTTCGACGATCTACACCTCCGCCACGCCGTCTGTTTATGAGATGGAACACGCGGAGCAGGTCGTCGAGCAGATCATCCGCCCGACGGGGTTGGTGGATCCCGAGGTGGTGGTGCGCCCGGTCAAGGGGCAGGTGGACGACCTGGTCGGAGAGATCAAGCAGCGGGTGGAAAGAGGCGAGCGCATCCTCGTCACGACTCTCACCAAGCGCATGGCGGAGGACTTGACGAAGTACATGTCCGAGTTGGGCGTCAAGGTGCAATACCTGCACTCGGAGGTGGAAACGCTGGAGCGCGTCGGCATCCTGCGGGATTTGCGGCTTGGCACGTTCGATGTGCTGGTCGGAATCAACCTGCTGCGCGAAGGCTTGGACCTGCCGGAAGTATCGCTGGTGGCAATTTTGGATGCGGACAAGGAAGGTTTCCTGCGCTCGGATACGGCGCTGATCCAGACCATCGGGCGCGCGGCGCGTAACGTGAATGGGCGCGTCATCATGTACGCTGACCGCATGACCGACTCGATGAAACGCGCAATTGACGAGACCAACCGCCGCCGCGCCAAGCAAATGAAGTTCAACGAAGAGAACGGCATTGTGCCGATCAGCATCCACAAGGAGATTCACGACCTGACCGAGGAAATGTCCGCCAAGGCGGTGAGCGAGATGCGCGGCGAGTACAAGGTAAAGGGCGCGGACGCGCAAGGGATGCCGCGCGGTGAGTTGCGCAAGATCATCGCGGAGTTGGAGAAGCACATGAAGGATGCCGCAAAGAATCTGGAGTTCGAGCGCGCCGCCGCTTTGCGTGACGAGTTGTTCGAGTTGAAGTCCCTGCTGGCGGAGGATGAGAGTTTGAAACCGTGGGAGCGGATCAAACTGCTTTCGGGCGAGGAAGAATAAAGTGCAACCCTAAAGGTCTCGAAGACCTTTAGGGTTTTGTTATCCAAGGAGAATCTCATGCAGACAGACCCCGCCTCTCTTGACCCCGAAGAACGGATGAACAAGTTCTATGCGCTGCTGTCTGCGGCGCTGGGGGTGTTGAGTCTGTGCGCAGGATTGATTCCCATTGCCGGGACGGCGCTGGGAATTATGGGGATTATTTTTGGAATCCTGGGGCGGCGTTCGGAAAGTAAGCGGATGGCAACAGTGGGAATTGGGCTGTCCATCATCGGGGTGTTGACGGCGATTATTTTTTCGATTTTGTTGTATATGGAGAGATATTAAGGGTATCTGCTGCGTTTGAAATGGGGTGATGGGTTGTCATGACAATGAAAGTCATGTTGGGCTGCGCAATCGCTGATTCGAGCGCGCCAAGGTCGCGAATTCCCACCAGCCCGCCTGTTTGTTGCATTACGCGTTGATAAGTTTCAAGGACTTCGGCGATGGTGAGGTAGCGCATTATAGTATTGCTCTGTAAAAACTATGCCTACCACGAAGATTTTGCGCGTAGGTCGGATTGCCAATCCGACTTACTTTGGCTGCGGCTTGCCGCGCTATGCCAGTCGCTTATAGAGTTCTTTGTTTTTCTCTAGAACGTAGGCAAGCGCTTTTTGGAAATCTTCCTGTGGGCGCGCGATGAGTTCTTCCACGCTCACGCGCAGCAGCTCTTCGGGCGCAATGCGAAACTGTTTTGCCAGTTCCCGCAATTTTTTCAGACGATCTTCCGAAAGGGTAACAGTAATTGTGACCATGATACACCTCTTGCTCAATTATACATCTTTGCTTTGCTCAACCAACTTTCCGACCATCAAACGGGAGCATTCAGATTCTGTAGAATCGCCTATCAGAACATTTTTCGTTTTTTTACCGCCAAGTTTCTTCTTTTTCTTGGCGTTCTTGGCGGCTTGGCGGTTCATTTTGGGAATTTGTACAGAGTGAATTTTGGGAAAGAATCTACAACATTTG
>JAGUZU010000116.1 GCA_020060625.1 Anaerolineales bacterium
AACTCCATGAGAGCCTCCTGTTTGGGTATTGGTCTCGCAACTTCTATCTTAACAGGTCGGCTCTTTTTCTCCCAGTTCTAACAACTTTTTAGCGCACCCGTCTCGACGTCGAACCATTGGCAGGAATCTAAATACAGGTATAATCAGCGCCGATGTTTAGAGGAAATCCCCTGCTTCACCCGTTTGAAAAATCCCGACTGGGCGCATTGTTCGTTTTATCCAACGTCCTCGAAAAGCCTGACAGATACCTGTCAGGCTTTTTCTTTAAAAGGGTAATGACTTGAAAGACAATACAATCCGCCCAACCTTTCGATTGGGCGGATTGTGAAAACTGCAAAGCGTTTTTTCATTTCTCGGTGAAGGAACCGCTGACATATTTGTGCAATACGCTTGAGATCAGGGTTTGATATGGAATACCCTGGCGCACAGCCCGCTTTTGCAAAGCAAGGAGGTCTTTCTCGGAAATACGGATATTGACCCGCTTATCCTTGCGGAGGGTGGCGCGGGCATAGGCGCGATACTGTTCCTTCTGTTCGCTGAGTTTCTTGGCGGATTGCCACTCCTCGGCTTCATAAGAGGCGAGAAGTTCAAGTTCATCTTGTTGGAGTTTTAGATCGCTCATTCTGCACTTCCTTTCAAATATTTCTTCGTGGCTTTACGGCTTGGTATGATCGTTTTTAAAAAAATTTCATGTTCGTCTTCGAGGAAAGGTACAAGATATGCGTAATCATCCATCTGCACAACGAATATCTTTTGTCCTTTATACTTTTCCTGATTGGGATGTTCCAACACATCGAGCAGGAACCCCTGATCAATATAAAAGACAACATCCTCGAATGAAATCTGTCTTTCCTCTTTCAAAAGCTCGTTTTTCTCTTCGTTCCACGAGAAGTATTTCATGTGTCGATTCTAGCACTTTGTGTGCCTTTTGGCAACAGACTCTAAACCAATTCACCCGAAGAAAGAAGCGAAAAGCGATGGCAGATAATTCGATATTTGGAAGCAAGAGCCGCACGTCTGAAACCGAATATCCAATATCGAATAACAAATATCGAAAAATCAACAAGGAGTAAAACAAATGCCCACAGAACCCCAATCCCCCTACCTGCCGTTTGGCGAGAACAAGCACGCCGCCTGGTTTGGCAAGGACATCATATCCGTCAAACAGTTCAATCGCGCCGATCTGGAGTACATCTTCGGTGTGGCGCACGAGATGCGCGGCATGGTCGAGCGCGTCGGAACGTTCGACCTGCTGAAAGGGAAAATTCTGGCGAACCTGTTCTATGAACCGTCCACGAGAACATCGTCGTCGTTCACCGCCGCGATGGAGCGGCTTGGCGGGAGCGTCATCCCAATCAACGAGGTGAAGTATTCGTCGGTGACGAAGGGCGAGAGCCTTTCGGATACGGTGCGCACGCTCGAATGTTATGCCGATGTGATCGTGCTGAGACACCCCGAAACGGGGTCGGCGGCGATTGCGGCGAAGGCGGCGCGCAAACCAGTCATCAACGCGGGCGATGGCACGGGCGAACATCCCACGCAGGCGCTGCTCGATACATTCACGATCTTCGAGGAACTCGGCGCGGGTCAGGTGGACGGCATGACTGTGACCATGCTGGGCGACCTGAAATACGGGCGCACCGTCCATTCGCTGGCGCGGTTGTTGTCCTTGTTCAAGGTTAGGTTGAATTACGTCTCGCCCGATATTTTGAAGATGCCGAAGGAAGTGATGGATGAGGTTGGCGAGAAGGGCATCGCGCAAGCCGAGTTCAGCACGCTCGAAAAAGTCCTGCCCGAAACCGACGTGCTGTATGTCACGCGCGTCCAGAAGGAACGCTTTGAAGACCCCGCCGACTATGAAAAAGTAAAGAGCGCGTACGTGATAGACCCCGCCATCATGCAAGCCGCCAAGCAGGATATGATCGTCATGCACCCGCTCCCGCGCGTCACCGAGATCAGCATGGATTTCGACGACGATCCCCGCGCGGCATACTTCCGCCAGATGGAGTATGGGTTGTATGTGAGAATGGCGTTGCTGGCGATGGTGTTGGGGAAAGCATAAATACAGGTTAAATATTACAGGTTGCAGGTTCCAAGTCATTTAGATGATGGAACCTGCAACCTGTAACTTGTAATTTCAGTCTTCCGCCGCTCTTGCAACCTCTTCCGGCTCGAAGACGACCTCCTCTTTTCCGGTCAGCTTGTCGTCGATCTTCGAGACGATCAAGCGCAGATGACCGTTGTGCGCCACATAATCCAAATCATCCGCAGGGACGGCAAGCACGGGGCAAAGCGTGAAGTTCTCGATCCACGATTCGTATAAATTGTTGAGGTTTTGCAGGTATTCCGCGCTGATCTGACGTTCGTAATCGCGTCCGCGCATGTTGATACGGCTTAGCAGCGTATCCACCGAGGCACGCAGGTAGATTACCAAATCGGGCGGAGGCAGGAATTGAGCCGCCGTCTCATATAGTTCGCGATAGGTGCGGAAATCACGGTCGCTGATATTTCCCTGCTTGTAGAGGTTGTAGGCAAATATCTCAGCATCTTCATAGACGCTTCGGTCCTGGATGACAGAATTGGGGTGCTGCGCCAGGTTGAAGTGCGAACGGAGGCGATGCGTCAGAAAGAACACCTGCGAATGGAAAGCCCAGGCGGACATATTCTGGTAAAAATCTGCAAGGTAGGGGTTTTCCGTCACCGGCTCGTAGAACGGGTCCCAGCCCAGCTGGTCGCACAACATTTTTACAAGAGTGGATTTTCCTACGCCGATATTGCCTGCGATGGCTACAAATTTTTTCATGGGCTTCCCTCGGAGTTTTTTTGTATCTTACCACCGAGCCGAAAATAAGGGCGGAGTTTTAAGAAAAAAAGGCGGGCATTGCGCCCGCCGGAAAATCCGAACTTAGTTGGGGATTTCTCCCGCCAGTTCCTTGTCGATCAACTGCTGGAAATTCGCAAGTGGTTGCGCGCCTACAATCGCCAGTCCGTTCACGAAGAACGTCGGTGTGGATTGCACGCCGAGGTTGAAGGCGAACTTCATATCCTCCTGGATGAATTCATCGTGCCTGCCGCTTTCGAGGCAGGCGGCAAACTCATCCACATCCAGTTCAAGGTCGGTGGCGTATTGAATGTAAACATCCGCACCGAACGTCTCTCCGCTGAACAGCTTCGCGTGGTAATCCCAGTAAGCGTTTTGGTCGTTCGCGCACAGTGACGCCACCGCGGCGGACATCGCATCGGGGTGGATGGATGTAAGCGGCAGGTTGCGGTACACGAAACGAATCTGCCCGGGATAGGCATCGAGCAAGGCTTGATAGGTCTGCTCATGGAAGCGGCGGCAGTACGGACATTGAAAGTCGCTGAATTCCACGATGGTGATGGGCGCGTCGTCCGGTCCAAAACTCGGATAGCCTTCCGTGGGAATGTCATAGCGGATGAATTGGGGTTCCGTCGTCGGCGCCTCAGCCACCGGACCCGAAGGCTGTTCGGCAGGACCCTGGGCAGGCGCCGCGGCTGTCACCGTTGCGCCGCGTCCCCAAAGGACGTAGCCGAGAAGAAGTCCGACGCCAAAAGCAAGCACAACGAGTACTGAATAAAAGTGACTGCGCTTGAACGTAATGAATTCTTCCGGGTCTTGAACGACCGGTTCCTCTTCGACAATGGGAGTGGATTTTTTTGTTTTCGTTGCCATAATGCGTCGAATTATAGTCCCATCGTCCAATTTTTGCGGGGGAACTTAAGTTTATATCATCTTTCTCTACCGTACATGTTTCATTTTTTAACCGCCAAGGTCGCCAAGATTCAAGGTTTTTGGCTGTTTTTCTTGGCGTTCTTGGCGGCTTGGCGGTTTCCTTTCGGCATTTGTACGGTAGTGAATATCATCTTGCATCTTCTCCGTCAAAACTGCGTATACTAAAAACGGAGGTTCCAATGACAGATCAAACTAAAGGAAAAATCCCCTGGTATTTGTGGCCCTTCGCCGCAATATGGAAACTGCTGGCGACCATCGTCGAGATGACGGGGCGCTTCGTAGCGATGGTTTTGGGTATCGTGCTGATCCTCGTCGGCATCCTCGTCAGCCTGACGATTGTCGGCGCAATCGTGGGCGTGCCGCTGGCGATCATCGGTTTATTGTTGTTGATCCGCGGGATGTTTTAAAAAGAACAGCGGTCTTTTCCAAGGGACCGCTGTTCTCATTAAGGCGCATCCGCTTTCGGCTGCGAATCCTTTTTGAAGGGTGGAATCAGGCTGCGGTTCGGGAGGGAGGCGAACATTCTTCGTATCGCGGGAATTCGGAGAATCAGAAAGACGGCGATGACCAGCCCATAGATCAGCGGGCGGACGACGTCGCCGGAGAGGGAGAAGATGTCGCCTTTTTTGCTCCAGGCGTAATGAAGGACGGCGAGCGGGGCGATCCAGTAAACAAGTTTGTGCAGGCGTTTCCAGTTTTTGCCGAGGCGTTTCTTCCAGATGTCGAACGATGTGAAGGCAAGCGGGATGAGCAAAAGAAAAGTGGTCGCGCCGACAACGATATACGGCTTTTGCAAAACCGTTTGAAAGATCAGGCTCCACGCGAGACCGTAATCCAAATCCACAAAGATGATGACGTGGATGGTCGCGTACATGAAGGCGTACAAGCCGAGCGCGCGGCGGCGTTTGATGGGTTCGCTCCATTTGAAGATAGTGTTGAGCGGCGTGCAGAGAAGCGAAAGAACAAGCAATGTGATGGCGTGACGCCCCGTGCGCTGTTCCAATTCCTGAATTGGGTTGACGGAAAAACTGCCGGTGAGCAGTTCGACGATGATCCGCACGAGGGCGGACCAGGCGTAGATATGAATGGCGATTTGAAGCGGGGTGTAGCGGGAAAAATGTTTCATTGATCTCGATGGTGAATATTTTTGTTCACGGACAACACGGATGGCACGGAATTATCCAAAGGAAAATCCGTGTTGTCCGTGACCTCCGTGTACATTCGATCAATAATGCAGTCTCAAATCCATGCCCGCGTACAAGTCGGCGACCTGCTCGCCGTAGCCGTTGAACATGAGCGTGGGTCTGCGGCTGAGTTCGCCAATGCGGCGCTCGGAAGCCTGCGACCAGCGCGGATGATCCACTTCGGGGTTGACGTTGGCATGGAAGCCGTATTCGTTCGGCGCAACGGTGGACCACAGCGTGGCGGGTTCCTTGTCCGTCAGTTCGATTTTGACGATGGATTTGATGGATTTGAATCCATACTTCCACGGGACGACGAGGCGGATCGGCGCGCCGTTCTGCGGCAGGACGGTTTCGCCGTACAGACCGGTGGCAAGCAGGGTCAGGTCGTTCATGGCTTCGTCGAGGCGCAAACCTTCCTGATAGGGCCAAGGATAGAACGGGCTTTTCTGCCCCTTCATTTCTTCGGGGCGATAGACCGTTTCAAAACGGACGTACTTTGCGCTGGATGTCGGTTCGACCATGGCAAGCAGGCTGGCAAGCGGGAATCCATTCCATGGAATGACCATGCTCCACGCCTCAACACAGCGCAGGCGGTAAATCCGTTCCTCCTGTGGGAAGAGTTTCAGCAGGTCTTCGATCCCGAATGTCTGCGGCTTGTTGACCATGCCGTAGACTTCCACCGTCCACGGCGCGGCAGTGAAGCCTTTGGAAAGCGGGGCGACCTCCTCCTTGCCGGTGCTGAACTCGTAAAAGTTGTTGTAGTTTGTGATTTCCTGATATGTGTTGACGGCGTCACCCAGTTCGTCCGTTTTTCCAGAACCGGAAGGCGCGCTCACTGATTCATCGCCCCCCGCAACAGATGGCGCGCAGGCGGCAAGCGCGGCGCTTCCGGCGATCAGACCTGCGGCTTTGATAAAGTCGCGCCGCGAGAGGTACGTTTCCCTGGGCGTAATCTCGTAAGATCGAATTGGAACGGATTTAAATGGACTGCTCATGATTCTCTCCTCTTTCTCGCATTACTCTAAAGATGCGACCATTATAGGAAAACTTCCTTACGATAAGATGACGCGGATGTGAGAGTTTTGTTAAAGCCGATGAGACGCGGATTAACTGTCTTGACCCGTTTCGCCAAGACGGAACGCCCCGCCTCTTTCATAACGGACGCTTGCTCCACCCCGATAAAGCGGCGCTTAATTTCCACCTGTATCCCCGCGCTCCACTGTCACCTGCATGGATGCGCCGTCAGTCACCACGTCGATCCAGCCGCTGCGATCCGTCCGCAATAATGAATACCCTCCCAGCGACTCCAATACCCCTTGCGAGGGAAGCCCGTTCGGGTCGCCCGCGCCGACGCTCAACACCACCAATTGCGGCGTCAAATTCTCGAACAAGTCCGGCGGGTTTGCGGGCGCGTAGCCCGAATCCGCAAGCAAAAGGACATCCACCCGCCCTATGGCATTTCCGAATTCAAGCGACTCGAGCGTCCCTTCGCTCAGACCAATCGGAAGCAATGCGCGGAAACTTCCATACTCGATGAGCAGCACGCTTCCCCGCGGACCTTCAGCCTGCACCTCGATAAATGCGCCGTTTCCCAGCTCGAGCCTTTGTTCCGCTTCCGCTCGGCTGACGGGGATTCCCTCGGTCACAAAGTACTCTTCCAGCAGGCGGGCGGAGAAGGAAGCCTGCACGTTGCCGCTCCAAAGCACATTCTGCGGCGGATAACGCTCCACCACGCGCGGAAGCGCCGCAACCTGCTCCTCCCGCGTGGATGCAATGATGAGCCAATCCAGTTTGTTGGAGAAGAACGGGAGCCGCCTGCCGAGTTCATCGGAAAGTTCCGTCACGCTCGCGCCGCCGCCGATGAGGATGTTCCTGCCTTCGGGCGTTTGGACGAGAACCGCATCCGCCGAGCCGACTTCGAGGAAGATGATGTGGAATTTCCCGTCGCCAGCGGTTGCGGCGGCACGCCACAGCACGACCATGCAAACGAACAGGGAGGCGAATATCCCCGTCCATGCGACGGCTCGAAGCGAATCGGTTGCAGCGTGGAACCACTCTTTGAGGCGCGACCAGTTCAAGGTCACGGTGAGAAGCGCGACGTAAAAGAAGACGATGTACCAGATGGATGAGTCCCCCAGAAAGATGACGCCGTTCGGCACGCGGTCGAAAAATTCCACCACGCGGATGGTGTATGCGGAAAACGCCCAGGCAATCCATGCGATGATCTGCCCAAGCGGATAGATCGCCAGGCTGGTGAACACCGCCAGCCCGCCGACGATCATCACCGCAGGCTGAACGGGCAGGATGAACGGATTGGCAATGAACGAAATGAGCGAGAGCCGTTTGAAATGATATGCCATGATCGGAATGGTGGTCAGCTGCGCCGCGAGGGTCAGGATGACGTTCTCATTGATAATGCGCGTGAAGGCGGTTGTATCGCGCTTCGAGATCTTTGCAATTAAATTCGCCGTAAAGTTCGAGAACGGCTCGGCATACAGGATCAAACCAAGCGTTGCGAAGAATGATAACTGAAAACCCACATCCCACAATACCAGCGGGTTGATTAGCGCCATGACCACCGCCACAAAAACCAGCATAATCAAGCCGTCGTTGCGCCTGCCGACCTGCCGCGCAAAAAGCGAAAAACTTCCCATAAACGCCGCGCGGACGACCGCCGCATCCCAGCCGACGAGGAAGGCGTAGCCGAAGATGACAACCACGGCAAGGACGGCGCCGAGACGGTCATTGAAAATGTTCTTGAAAATGGCAAAGAACACGCCCGCGATGATGGCGATGTTGAAGCCTGAAATCGCGATGATGTGCGCCGTGCCTGTGTTCTTGAAGGCTTCCTGCAACCTGCGCGGCAGACCCGTATCCACGCCGAAGAGAATGCCCGCAAACAAAGACGCTTCGGGGTCATGGAAGAGACGGTATGTGTTTTCGATCAACCTGGCTTTCAAGGCGTACACCATCGCAAACAGCGGATTGCCCTTTTTATCGGGCAGGCGGGTCACATCCGCGGAAGTCATATACGAATGGACGTTCTGCCTTGCCAGATAATCGCGGTAGGAAAATTCCTCGTTTTCGGGCGGCGTCTTCAACCCGCCGCGCAGACGGAGGTGTTCGCCGTATTCATAGATATGATTGGGCGAGACGCGCGCAAGAATCAAACCGGAGACGGGCATGTCGCCGCTTCCGGTATCCACCGCCTCCACGCTCAGTTTGAGGTTGGTGTACTTATCCCGATAATCGGGCGGCTCGACGAGATAGCCCGTGATCAGCAGGTCATATTCACGATCATTGTAAAAGGCGATGTGAAAGGCATCCACATTCGGCTGTCGGAATTGATAATAGGCGGAGCCAAGCGCCAGAAAGACGGGAAGCGCAAATACGAAGGGATGAGTCGTCATCAACGACTGGAATTTGGACGGCGGAGCCTGTTCAACGGGGGACGGTATGGGGATGGCAAAATAGCGGGTGAGGATGTAGGCGATTAGAAGAAATGAAAAAATGGAAATCCACGCCCAAAGCGGGAGCGACGCATAATATGCGAGAACGATTCCCGCCAGAAAGGATAAGCCAATCCACAACAGGGGCATGTTGTGGATTTTACTTTAGATTACCCCAGCGCCACATCCAAAATCATCATGATCACGAACCCGATCATCGCGCCGCCGGTGGCGATATGAATATCCTTTTCCAGCTGTGATTCTGGAATCAACTCCTCGATGACGACGTAGATCATCGCTCCCGCCGCGAAGGCAAGCGCGTACGGCAAAAGCGGCTTGACGAAGATCACCGCCGCGGCTCCCAACACACCGGCAATTGGTTCGACCACCCCGGAGAGTTGACCATACCAGAAGCTTTTCAGGCGGCTCATCCCCGCTCGATGCAGAGGCGCGGCAACGGACGTCCCTTCCGGGAAGTTTTGCAGACCGATGCCAATCGCCAACGCAATCGCTCCCGCCAACGTCGCGGACGAATGCCCGTCATACAACGCTCCGAATGCCACCCCAACCGCCAGCCCCTCTGGGATGTTGTGCAGGGTGATCGCCAGCACAAGCAGGACGCTCTTTTGCCAGTGCGTCTTGATGCCCTCCGCCTGCTCGATAGGAAAACCAAGATGCAAGTGCGGCAGGACTTTGTCCACGCCCCATAGGAATAAGCCGCCCAACAAAAATCCCATCGCGGCGGGAAGCCACGCGGGTTGGGATGTTTCACTTGCCATCTCGATGGACGGGGCAAGCAGCGACCAGAAACTCGCCGCGATCATCACGCCTGCCGCAAAGCCGAGCATCCCGTCCAGAAATCTGCGGTTCACGTCCTTGAAGAAAAAAACGACGCTTGCCCCAAGCGCAGTCACGAACCAGGTAAAGCAGGTCGCCAACAGCGCCTGTATGATGGGATTAAACTCAGAGAACCATTCGATAAACATATTTTTCAGCGCAAAATGTCACAACGGGTCGCGAAGGGTTATCGAAGGAAAATCTTTGCACGCCTTCGTGATCCTTTGTAGTCAAAGATAACCTTGATTATAAAACTCTCCCATTCATTCCGAACCTGACAACCATCCTCCAAATATATGACATTGGACTCGCATACAAAGATATAATCCCACATCATGGCAGATTCAAAACTGATACTCATCACCGGAGCGACGGGATACGTCGGCGGGCGGCTTGTGCCGAGATTACTCGAAGCCGGTTACCGCGTGCGCTGTCTTGTGCGCGATCCGTCCCGGTTGCAGGGGCGCGGGTGGTTGAACCAGGTCGAAGCAGCGGAAGGCGATGCGTTGCGTCCCGGAGAGTTGGTGAATGCCATGAAGGGAGTCTCGACCGCCTATTATCTCATCCATGGGATGCAGGGCGGCAAGGTCAACGCGGAGCGCGATCTGCAAGCCGCGCGGAATTTCGCGCGCGCCGCGGAAGAAGCGAAGATCGAACGCATTATCTACCTCGGCGAGCTGGTAGACCCCACTGCAAACCTCTCGCCGTATTTACGCTCGCGGCACGAAACGGGGTATCTGCTTCGGCACGGCAAGGTTCCCGTCACCGAGTTTCGCGCAGGCATGATCATCGGCTCCGGGTCGGTCCTTTTTGAAATGATCCGTTATCTGACGGAGCGCGAACCGTTGTTGGTATGTCCTGCCTGGTATTTCTCACAGGCGCAGCCCATCGCCATCCGCGATGTGCTGTCCTATCTCGTTCATACATTGGACACGCCCGACAGCGTTGGGCGCGTGATCGAGATCGGAGGACCCGCCCGCCTCACCTACGCGGACATGCTGCTGGGATATGCAAAGGAGCGGAATCTCCGCCGATGGCTGATCCGCACGCCGTTTCACGCCCCAAGGCTCTCCGCGTACTGGGTCCACATGGTTACGCCGATTCACTGGCGCGTGGTCGCGCCGCTGATCGAAGGTCTGCGCGCGGAATTGATCGTCCGCGACGATGCGGCGCGGAGGTTGTTTCCGCAGATCGAACCGATTGACTTTCAAACCGCCGTCCATCTCGCGCTGGGGCGCATCCAGCGGGACGACGTGGAAACGAGCTGGTCGGCTGCGCTGGTGACAGCGGTGGGCGATGTCAAGCCGTATGAACTTGCCGTGGAAGAAGGCATGTTTGTCGAGCGGCGGCAGATCATGGTGGATTTGCCGCCCGAAACAGTCTTTCGCTCATACACCGGCATTGGCGGCGAGCGCGGCTGGCTCTTCATGGACTGGGCATGGGGCATGCGCGGCTGGATGGATAAAGCCATCGGCGGCGTAGGCTTGCGCCGCGGACGGCGTCACCCCGATGAAATCCACCCTGGCGAAGCGCTGGATTTCTGGCGCGTGGAAACGGTGGAACCGAACCGCATGATGCGGCTGCGAGCGGAGATGAAACTGCCCGGCAAGGCGTGGCTGCAATTTGAGTCTTTGCCCAAGGAAGATGGAAAGACACTCTTCACCGTCACCGCGTATTTCGCGCCATACGGACTCTTCGGCTTTTTATACTGGTATGCCATGTGGCTCTTCCACAAACCGCTCTTCGACGGTCTCACGCGCCGAATCGCCTCCCGCGCAAGGGCGCTGGCGAGGTCGTATTAACCCAACCGGTGTGACACACTCCAGTTCAGCGGGTTGTATATCGCATGCTCAACTTCCTTTTCCCCCTTCTCGGTTACATCCTCGGCTCGCTTCCTTTTTCCATTTGGATCACCCGCCATGTCAAAAATGTGGACGTGCGCGACGCGGGCTCCGGTCACGCCACCACGACGAACACCATCCGTCAGGCGGGGGTTGGCTGGGGCGCGCTGGTCTTGATCCTGGATATTGCAAAAGGGTTTGCGCCGACTTTCCTCGCGGCGAAATACTCCGGCGAGACGTGGGTCATCGCGTTGACTGCCACATTTGCGGTCATCGGTCATTGCTGGACCCTCTTTGCGAATTTTCGCGGCGGGATGGGGTTGGCAACCACCGGCGGCGCGCTGCTGGCGGTCAACCCGCTGGCGTTCCTGATCTGTTTCGGCTTGCTTCTGTTTCTGGTGCTGACCATCCGCCATTCCGCGCGGGCGAGCGTCTTCACCGGGGTTCTCGCCGCGCCTGCGTTGTGGCTGGCGAACATCCGCGATGAAGCGTTTTGGATGATTCTCGGCGCGGGGATCGTGATCTCGATCCGTTTTTTGATCGATTGGAACAGGAAATATAGGGAGTTGTGGCTGGATCGGGAGAAGGAGGAAAAAGGTTCGGGTTAGGAATCTCTCAAAAGCGTGAAGCAGGTTTGGGCGGAGAATGAGTCGGTTCTATTCCCCCAACAGCCACCCCAGAAGACCTTCGCGCTTCATCCCGGTCTCTTCGACGCGGGGCATCGCCATTAAAACGACGGTGATGTTATCGTGTCCGCCGCGCTGGTTGGCAACGCTGACCAACGCCTCCGCGGCGGATTTGAGGTCTTTCTTCGAGCGGATCGTGTTGCGGATTTCGTCGTCCCACACAAGGTCGGTGAGGCCGTCACTGCATAAAAGGATCGTGTCGCCGGGTTGAAGGTGAAAGCCCTGGTTGTTGACCGATTCCTCGTCGGTCTCGCCGTCGTCAATGCGCAGGCGGAAATCCACCTGGGGGAGTTTTATACCGCCAAGATGCCTGCGAATGACATGCACGTTTGGGTGGTTGTGAATTTGCTCGGCGGTGATGATGCCCTTTTCGTAGGCTTCCTGAACCCAGGTATGGTCAATGGTGAGGCGCTGGATGTATTTACCCCGCAAGAGATAGATGCGCGTATCGCCCACGTAGGCGGTGTAGAGCCGGTTCTCGATGATCCACGCGCATGCGCAGGTGGCGCCCATGCCTTCCTCGTCGTTTTTCCCCGCGGAGTGCGAAGCAATTGCCTGGCTGGCATCGTGGATGGCGTTTTCGAGTATCTTTTGGGGTTTCTTTGCGTTGCTCTCGGCAACGCTCATGGTGATGTAATTGACCGCCAGTTCCGCCGCCACTTCACCGGCGCGATGCCCCCCAATGCCGTCGGCGACAACCGCAAAAACCGCCGGGCGCGAATCATCCTTGCCCAGCTGGAACGATGAGACAGCGTACCGATCTTCATTGTTCTTGCCGGACGTGCCTGCGTGGCTTAGCGCGGCAACATGCACATGCGCAAGTGTGGTGCGGATCATTCTTGAATGTCAAGTACCGTGATCTTTGGCGGTCTGGAGGGCGGGGATTTTTTGAGCATAAAACGATACGTCAATTGCCCAAAGTTTACCATATCCCCATGCGCCAGCCGATAGCCATCGCGCTGGACCGGTTCATAATTGACCCATGTACCCGCAACCGAATTATTGTCCTGCAAAAGATAGCTGCCGTCATCGGTGAGACGAATCCGCGCATGAGCCGATGAGACGGACGGGTCATCGAGGATGTGCGTGCATTGCACCGGGTCGGCGCCAAAGACAATCTCCTTTTCACTTAAAGGAATGGGAGCGGCTGCCGCAAACTGACCATCCGGATTCAGGCGGATGAGGGATGCCGCCGCCTCTTCCCCGGACTTTTTATCTGTTTCTGTTTTCTTCGGCTGCGCGCGCCGCCTTTGGGTTTTGACCGGAACCGCAGCCGGGACGGGTTCCTCTGTCAGTGTTTTGATAGGCTGGGTCAGCGGGTCGTTTTGGGCGCGGCGTTCCTCGCGCAAGCGGCGCAAGGTTGGGATTCGCACCCGCCCACTGAGCAGAATGAAGAACAACACCAATCCAGCCAGAATGATCGAACCGAAGGTGATTGCTGTGCGGTGTTTGGCAAGGAAGGCGGAAAATCCGCTCGGCGGTTTGACCACCGTAACCGTGACCGCAACGGGCATACTGATCTTGCTCAAACCGAGCATATCCACCGCTTCGACCGTGACCTGATGCACCCCGTCGCTCGCGTAGGCAGTCAAATCCCATGTGAATATCTCGAAAGGCTCGACGGTGTTCTCGTCCACGATGACGCCGTCCACGTACAGGGTCGTCCTCGTGAGCGGGCGCGGATGCCTGTCCGGAAATTCGACGATGATCTCGATCTCCTGCGTTTCCGGCAGGAGCCGCTCTTTGTTGAACGGGTCGTCGGCGGGAGTCTGGCGCGTAATCTGAAGCGACGAGACAACCATGAATGGGTTTGGCGGTTCGACGGTCAGGGTGAAACTTTGTTCACCCGAATTCAACGCGCCAAATGGCGCATCCACGTTCACGCTGACGGCGTATTCGCCCGATGTCGTGATGCGGGACGTGTAGCCGAGCATGTAAATTCTGCGAAGCGCGGAGAAATAGGCTTCCGGGTCGGGGAAGCGTTCTTCGCCCGAATACTGGAACATGCTCCCGCCGGTTTGAATGGCGAGGTTGTTGAAGACCGCCGCGCTGGTGGTGGTGAAGGTGGTATTCGCATCCACATACCAGACGAAGACGCGGATATTGTTCTCGACTGCCCGCTGGATGATCGGTTCGAGGGAGGACGCAAGCGCGGGGTCTTCCATCTGCGGGGTGATGAACAGCACGGCGCGTTTCATTCCGATGCGCGGCGTCTGCGCGCTGACCACATCCAGCGCGGTGACAAGGGATTGCAGGTTCGGCACGGCTGTACGCATGTCCGGTCTGAAGCCGTCCAGCCCGACGACGAAATCCGCGGCGTTGGCATGGTTGATGACGGGTCCCGCCTGGCTGACGAGGCTCAAGTCATCGGGCAGGTCTGCCGGGCGGCTCTGCGCCCATTGGACAATGACCTGCGCCACACGTTCAAAGCGCGTAATGCCGTTGGCATTGCGCGCATCCAGCGCCGAGCCCTGGTTGACAGAGACCACCAACTGCAAGGGAATGGCGATCTCGTTCAGCGAGTCAACCGGCAGGGGCTGTCCGTTTTCGATAACGGTAACCGCTTCCGGCGTAAGTCCCGAGGCGAATATCTTCTGGGCGTCGAAGACGTCCAGATATGCCGAGATGGTTGGGAAGCCGGAAGCGTCTGCATTGTGAAGGATCGCAACAGCGGAGCCCGCCTGCGCCTGCGCGGCTGGCGCAACGCTGAATATCAGTCCCAGGCTGAGAAGCAGGGAAAAGAGTTTACGCATTTCCTTCAACAAAAACAGGGGCTTCCTCTTTGGGTTTGGAAAGGCGCAGGTAGGTCAGCGTCCACACGGATTGGATGTACGCCGTCAGCACGCCGTTCAGGAAGATCAGGACGGGCAGGTATAACGCGCAGCAGGCAAACGCAATGTAAACCGGGGTTAACGATCTGCCCAACGAGTCTGCGCCGAGAATGATTGGCACAAACGCCAGAAGGACGGGCAGGGCAACGATCACTCCAATGATTGCGCCGCCAATGCCGATGATCAGCGCCAGCAGAATGAACGGAACCGCGTTGGATTTGACGATCTCCCAGCCGCGCTTGAAGCCGTCCCACATGCCGAGGTTTTCCAGCACAATGGCGGGTTGAGCCTGTTCCACGATGACCATGACCACCCAGCTGATGGGGATCAGAATGCACAGCAGCGGCAGGATGCAAAGAAACCCGATGCCTGCCGTGAACACGCCAAACAGAACCAGCGGAATAATCAGCACGAAAACCACAAGCCCAATCAGGAGGTTCAAGCCGAAAATGCGCCAGAAATACGGCATGCTTTCAGACCAAAGTTCCCCGAACGCCATGCTTTCGGCTCCGTTCTCGGCTTTGTCCACGCCGAGAATCAGACCGATCCTGCCCATCATGCCGAGCGCATAAAAGAGAAAGGACAGGATAAAGATCAACACGATGAAAATGAGGATGATCCACCAGTTCTGCTCGAGGAAATGCCCGAGCTGGTCGAAGCCTCTTTCAAATTCATAGCGCGGGAAAGGCGTGTCGTCGGAACCATACCGATAGCCGCTGTTCCCTCCGCCGCCCCCGCCGCCGCGCGCAAAACCGGCAAGGATGCCAAAGACCCACAGAATCTTATATTTCCAAACGACCTGCCAGGCGCGCGTCAATACTTCGCCAAGGTTAAAGTTGTTCATTGTGCCTCCATGATTCGAAAATTCTCCGCCGCGCAAACGCTCATTTTACGGCAAAGTCGGAATATACAAACGACATACGACAGAGAACTCGAAATGTTGCCTATTCCCACTCGATGGTCGCGGGCGGTTTGCTCGTAATATCATACACCACGCGGTTGATTCCTTCCACCTCGTTGACGATGCGGCTGGAGACCTTCGCCAGCAAATCATGCGGCAGGCGCGCCCAATCGGCGGTCATGAAATCGTCCGTGGTCACCGCACGGATCGCCGCCGCTTCCTGGTACGTGCGCTGGTCGCCCATCACCCCCACCGAGCGCACGGGCAGCAGCACGACGAACGCCTGCGAGGTTTGCGCCCCCCTGCCCAAAAACCCCGCATTGGATAATTCCTCCAGCAGGATTCGGTCCGCCGCCCGCAGACGGGATACACGCTCGGGCGTACACTCCCCGAGACAGCGCACGGTCAAACCGGGACCCGGGAACGGCTGCCGCCAAACCAAATCTTCGCTTAGTCCCAAGGCTTCGCCCACCAAGCGGACTTCGTCCTTGAACAAATACCGCAACGGCTCGACGAGTTCGAACTGCATGTCTTCGGGCAAGCCGCCCACGTTGTGATGCGTTTTGATCTTCTCGGCTTTGTTCCTGTCCGGCGCGGACGACTCCACCACGTCGGGATAGATCGTCCCTTGCACCAGAAACTTCGGTTGACCGAGGTTTTTCGCCTCGCGCTCGAAGATGCGGATGAACTTCTCGCCGATGATCCTGCGTTTCTGTTCCGGGTCGGTCACGCCTTTCAATGCGCCGAGAAAATCCCCGGCGGCGTCCACGGTCACAAGTTCAGCGCCCAAGCCGCCCCGAAATGCCGCAGCAACCTGTGCGCCCTCAGCAGCTCGAAGCAAGCCCGTATCCACAAAAACGCACACCAGTTGATCTCCAATCGCTTTATGCACAAGCGCCGCCGCCACCGACGAATCCACGCCGCCGGAGACCGCCGCGAGGACGCGGCTGTCTCCCACCTGTTCGCGGATGCGTTTGATACTTTCTTCGATGATGGAAGCGGGTGTCCATTCGGGCTTTGCGCCGCAGATGTCAACGACGAAGTGTTCGAGCAGTTTGCTTCCGTTCGGTGTGTGTTTCACTTCCGGGTGGAACTGCACGCCGAAAAATTTTTTCTGCATGTCGCCCATCGCCGCATAGGGACTGCTGCCGCTTTTTGCGAGCGCGATGAAACCTTCGGGGAGTTGGGTCACTTTGTCGCCGTGCGACATCCAGACTTTGGAAAGCGCATCCAGCATCGTGCCTGGGATCAACGGTTGGATTTCCGCGTGTCCATATTCACGGTTTGGGGAGGGGTCCACCTTTCCGCCGAGGGCATGGGTGAGGGCTTGCATCCCGTAGCAGATGCCGAGGATGGGCAGCCCGCTTTCGAGAATAAATTTTTGAATGAAGGGAGCATTCTCTTCGTAAACGGATTTGGGTCCGCCGGACAAAATAAATCCCTTCGGTTTTATCGAAAGGATTTTTCCCTGCGGCGCATCCCAGGGAAACAACTCGCAATAGACCTGCGCTTCGCGCACGCGGCGGGCGATGATCTGGGCATATTGAGAACCGAAATCGAGAATGGCAATGGAGTTCATGGTTTACTGAAAGTTATTTGTAGGACAAGATTTATCTTGTCCAGCGCCAATTGATCCGGGGCAATTTGAAAATTGCCCTACAGGTCTGAAATGAGATGAAAATGCAAATGCGGAAAGTCCTGGTACTCCCCGCCGTTGACGATGAGACGCCAGGCTTTGAGGTCGAATTCCTTCACCAGGCTTTGGACGGCGGCGTACAGGTCGGTGAGGAAGGCGGCGTCGCCTGGATCAAGGTCGGCGAGGGATTTCACCTGCCGCTTGGGGACGATCAACGCGTGAAACTTGTAGGCAGGGGAAGGATGGGGAAACGCAATCAGGTTCGGGGTTTCACGGAGGCGCGTGACCGGGATGAGGAAACTCATGTGGGCGAAGATCCAGCCGATGATCCAGGTAATGAAGCGGAGATGGAGTAGTTTACGCATTGCGCGCCGCGCGATCCGTCGGCAAGGCTCAGTCTACGAATTCGATTTTACCTTCATCCAGCGATTTGATGCAGGCAATGGATTCGATCGGCACGCCGAGCGGCTTCAAGGCGTCGCGCCCGCCTTCGAATATTTTTTCGATCAGCGCGCCGATGCCGACGATCCTAGAACCTGAGGCTTCAGCCAAACGGACCAAGCCGAGAATGGTCTGCCCGCTGGCGAGGAAGTCGTCAATGATGAGGACTTTTTCGCCGTCCGCGAGATATTCCGGCGAGACGATGAGCTCAACCATGCGCCCTTTGGTATGCGAAGGCGCGAGCGTGAGATAGACCTGGTCGGGCATGGTGATGGGTTTTGTCTTGCGGGCATAGACGACGGGCAAACCCATGTGAACGCCGGTAGTGAGGGCAGGCGCGATCCCTGAAATTTCAGCCGTGAGTATTTTTGTTGCGCCGACGTTTGCGAAACGTTTGGCGAACTCGCGTCCGCAGACATCCATGAGATTTGGGTCCACTTGATGGTTGACAAAACTATCTACTTTGAGAATTCCGCCGCCGAGCACTTTCCCCTCTTTCAAAATACGATCCTGCAATGCGTTCATTCAGCCTCCGGTTGTTCAGACAAGGTATTGTTGAATTTTACAACTGGATGGGAAAAGATGAAAGAGGAAAGAAGCGGCTCCCGCACTGGTAATCCGCCGTACACCCCGTCGCCGGCGGCGGATCAGGAGGATCAGCACAACAATGTTGCGCCGTACAATTCCCACCCGGATTGCATTCAGAATCATCACTACAATAATTTCCTTCCCCCTCACATATTGCTATTGCTTGCCCTGCGTGCCAACCCAACATCACCCCCGCCACTACCAATATTACTAAAGCAAAACCTACTTTCCTCATCTCCTCCACTATGTCACAAAAAGATCATGCCAGTCAACTCGCCTACTTCACTACCTCAAATCCCTGTGCCACTAATTCATTCGCTTTCGCCAAAATCGCATTACTGGTATCAATATTCGGTCTTCTCCCTTTACTACCTTCGAATTCTACGATCCATCTATTGAGAAGAATCGGGTGTCTTGCTAATTGAACTGATGCAACACTTTTGTTAAATTTAAAACTCGGACTCGCCAAAAGTATTAATTCATTTCCCGCTCCATCCACCACTGTCCCGAACCCCCATCCTGACCAATGCGTTTGCACAAACCCCGGTATGCCTTCTTTTACCGTAATATCAAAATTATCTTGCGGACCGTTGACATACCCCTCCACATCCAGAGTCGAAAGCGAATCAATCGGGATCACCCCCTCCGGCACCTGCATATCCGTCCCCATCCGAAACACTATTTTTACCTCGCTATACTCCCCCTCCAGTCCTTGCGACAGCAGGTACGCGGGGATCGTCATCACCGCCTCACTTGCCGGTATCTCGCCCCGTTGCGCCTGGGCAATTTTCTCAAGAGCGCTCGCTATCTCCGCCTCGTTCGGCTGCCCCTCGCGCGCTTCCGCCCCAAAGCGGTGCATAAACCGCGCCATGTACCCGCCCAGTATCTCCTCTGCCAATGCTTCCGGCATCTGGATCTCACAGCCAAAGCACAGTGCCTCATCCACCTCAAACGCCCCCGCTATCCTCGGCGTCGTCTCCGTCCCCAAGGTCTCTACCGGCAGGCTCGAGGTAATCTTGATAAAGTCCTCAATGTGCGGGGTCTCGAGGGGCGTTTCTGTCATCGTCGGTGAAGGGGTGGGCGTATTCGTCATTGTTGCTGGCGGCGTCGAGGTGACTTCCAAAGTGGCGGTCACCTGTGAGGCGTTCGCGCAGGCAGACACTAAAGCAAGAACAATGAGGAAAAGGATGGGTTTTTTCATGGTAATCTCCCTGATCGGTTAAACTACTCAAATTATATGTCTTATTCGCCTTTAAGCCATCAAAAAGGACTGTGATAGAATCTCGCGCGTGAATTATAAATTGATCCTCGCCTCCAATTCGCCGCGCAGACGACAGCTTTTTGCGCTTGGGAATTGGGATTTTGAAGTCATCGCGGCAGATGTGGACGAAACCCCGCTGCCGGGCGAGTCTCCGCGCGAGTACGTTGTCAGGTTGGCAAAGGCAAAGGCGCTGGCGATCCAGCCCAAGGCGGGGGCTGAGGCGGTGATCGTCGGTTCGGATACCACCGTCGCGGACGGGAATGGAATCCTCGGCAAGCCGGTTGACAAAGCGGACGCCGAACGCATGTTAAAGCAGCTGCGCGGGCGAACGCATCAGGTCTTCACGGGCGTTGCCGTATATCGCGCGCGGGATGAAAAAATGGTCACGGAGTTGTCCATCACCGATGTGCCGATGCGAAATTATTCCGACGATGAGATCCGCGCCTACATCGAAACCGGCGACCCGATGGACAAGGCGGGCGCGTATGCGGTTCAGCATCCCGAATTTCAACCGGTCGCTTTCATGGAAGGATGCCGCGCCAGTGTGATGGGACTGCCGATGTGCCACATCGCGCGCGCTTTGCAAAGTTTTGAAATTTCCCCCGCCGCGGATGTGCCTGCGGCGTGCCAGTCGTTTTTGAATTATCAATGTCCCGTTTCATCCGCCATCCTGAGCGGTGAATTGGTTTCCTGAAAGGAAGTGGAATGAAGTCGTATCGCTGGATTCATTTGGTTCTGATCGCGCTTTTTATCTCTGCCTGCGCCTCTGGCGGCGGAGGCGGTCCGCTGGCGATCTTTTCCACGCCCACGCCCCTGCCGACCGCGCAAGCAAGGGTCACGCCTGCGCCGGATGCGCAAGCCGCGGTGAAGGAATTTTTGGAGGCATTACAGAAGGACGATTATGAAGCCATGTACGACATGCTGGCGCAGGTCAGCCGCGACGCGGTCTCGCTGGAGGATTTTTCCAAACGTTGGCGCGACGCGCTGAACGAGATGAGCGCCTCCAGCTTCGACTTTACGATTCTCTCCTCCCAAGTCAGCCCGTACAACGCCGAAGTCGGGTACAGCATTACCTACAAGACCGCGCTGGCTGGCGACATCCAGCGCAACATCGTCATGCGCCTTTCCAATGAGAACGGCTGGAAGGTGCTTTGGGACGACGCGCTGATCCTGCCCGAACTGGCGGGCGGCAATTTGCTGGCAATGGAATACAGCGTCCCGGCGCGCGGCGACATTTACGACAAGAAAGGTCTGCCCATCGTCACGCAGTCGGAGGCGTTCGCCTTCGGCATCCAAACCGGTGAGATCAACCCGGATTTGCGCGGCGCGTTGACCACGGAACTGGGCAGGCTGTGCGGACTTGATCCGCTCAATATCGAAGACCAGATCGACGCTTCGGGACCCGGCTGGTACCTGCCCATGTGCGAAGGAACGCGGGAAGAAGCCCAGAGGTTGCTCTCCATCAACCCCGGCGGGCTGGCGGTTTCCAGTTACGAATCCCGCTATTACTTCAGGACGGGGCTTGCGCCTCAGGCGGTGGGATACACGCTCGCCATCTCGCCGGAACAACTGGATGAATATCGCAGAAAAGGCTATCGCGGCTCGGAGCGGATTGGGCAGTCCGGCATCGAAGCGTGGGCGGAGGATTATCTTGCCGGAAAACACGGCGGCACGCTGCGCGTCGTCAACCCAAGCGGGCAGATCATTGCATCGCTTGGTCAGAGCAACCCCGAGCCTGCCGATTCGGTCTATCTCACCCTCGACAGCAACCTGCAATACCATGCCCAATCCGCCATCGAATATTTCCGCGGCGCAATCGTCGTCATGGAAGTGGACACCGGGCGCATCCTTGCGATGGCATCCAGCCCGGATTTCGACCCCAATTATTTCGAACCGAACAACCCGAACAATCTCGGTTTGACAAATTTGCTGAACAGCCCCAGCCAGCCGCTGCTCAACCGCGCTTCGCAGGGACAGTATCCGCTTGGGTCGGTGTTCAAGATCATCACCTTCTCCGCCGCGCTCGAAAGCGGATTGTATTTGAAGGACACCGCCTACGACTGCCAGTATGAATTCACCGAACTGCCGGACCGCATCCTTTACGACTGGACGTATGAATACTGCCAGCAAGCCATCGCGCGCGGCGAAGCCTGTAACACATCCACCACCCGCCCTTCGGGTGTGCTGACCTTGCAGGAAGGATTGATGCGCTCCTGCAATCCCTATTTCTGGCACATCGGCTTGGACTTATACAACTTCGACCGCCAAAACGACATCGCCAACACGGCGCGCGGCTTTGGTCTCGGCTCCCGCACCGGCATCGAGCAGATTGAAGAAGCAACCGGTCAAATCATCGACCCCACTACTCCGCTGGACGCGGTCAACCAGGCAATCGGACAAGGCGACGTGCAGGTCACGCCGCTACAGGTTGCGCGTATTATTGCCGCCATCGCCAACGGCGGGACGCTGTATCGTCCGCAGATCGTGGAAAAGATCCAACCCATCGAAGGCGACCCCGTCCTCACGTTCAAGCCGGAAGCAAACGGCACGCTGCCTTTGCGGGACGAGAATCTGGAAATCCTGCGGGAAGCCATGTTCATGGTGACGGGTCCGAACGGGACCGCGCGCAACAACATCCGCGGCTTGCAATTCTCCGTCGCAGGAAAGACCGGCACCGCCGAATCCGGAAGCGGGCTTCCGCACGCCTGGTTTGCAGGGTTCACAAACAATTCAGAAGGCACAGGCTTGCCCGATATTGCCATTGCCGTGATCGTCGAGAACATCGGTCAGGGGTCGGATTACGGCGTGCCTCTCTTCAGGGCAATGGTGGAAGCCTATTATTACGGAAGCCCCCAACGCCCGTTCTACGATTGGGGGCAGATCGGGTTCCCGCCCTACACGCCCACCCCGCCGGGCGGCGGAGTCGTCCCCGATTCGGATGGATAGCAGGTGATTATTTGACAAGCGCGGACACAAAGCATGGCTTGATTATCAAAGCCCAATCCGGTTTCTTTTGGGTGGAAACCGGGGAGGGCATTGTTGTTTGTCAATTGCGCGGAAAACTCAAGCAGGGTAGAGCCACCGGCGACATCGCCGCCATTGGAGATAGAGTCCAGGTCACGGTGTTGGAAGATGGAAGCGGGGTCGTGGAAAATGTCGAAGAGCGCAAACAGGCTTTGGTCCGGCTCGATCCGCGCCCGCAGGGCGTCTATCAACAGGTTTTGCTGGCAAATGCCGACCAGGCGGTCTTCGTCTTTGCGTGCGCGCATCCAGACCCGAAATTAAAAATGCTCGACCGTTTCCTCGTCATCGCGGAAAAGCAGAAGATCCCCGTCCTGATTGTCGCAAATAAGATCGACCTTGTGGATGACCCAAAGAAAATTTTTGGGATGTATGAAACGATCGGTTATCGCGCGCTGTACACGTCCACGAAAACCGGCGCGGGGCTGGATGAACTGAAGGCATTATTGCAAAACAAGATCAGCGCGTTCGCCGGACCCAGCGGCGTGGGGAAATCCAGCCTGCTGAATGCCATCCAACCGGGGCTGGGGCTGGCGGTGAACGAGATCAGCACGGCGATGAACAAAGGCAGGCACACAACCGTCACGCGGCAGATGTTCGCGCTCGATGGCGGCGGCTACGTGGCAGATACGCCGGGATGGAAGTCGCTTGCTTTGTGGGATACCGAGCCCGAAGAGGTGGATGCCTACTTTCCCGAACTGCGCGAACTCGTCCCCCATTGCCAGTTCAGCGACTGCACGCATCAACACGAGCCGGGCTGCGCGGTACTGGCAGCATTGAAGGAAGGAAAGATTCACCCGGAACGGTATGAATCCTATCTGCGATTACGCTCAGGAAAAGAATAGAAACGCTTCATTTCCAACCCGACACTTGACACCTGCAATCTGACGCCTGATACTTGCCCCAATGACTGACAACTGGAATTTACTCGGACACGAATGGGCTGTGGACATGCTCCGCAATCATGTTGCGCGCGGAGAAGTCCGCCATGCGTATCTTTTTTCGGGACCTCCCGGCTTGGGTCGGCGGACGCTGGCATTGCGCCTCGCTCAAGCCTTGAACTGCGAAAAACCGCTGGCGGCGGGCGAACCCTGTCACCTTTGCCGCAGCTGCAAACAAATCGAAAGCATGACGCATCCCGACCTGTCCGTCATTCAGGCGGAAACCGAGGGAGGAATCCTCAAAGTGGACCAGGTGCGCGAAATCCAGCGCGTTTTGAATCTCAAGCCGTACCAGTCCAGTTACCGCGTGGCGTTGTTTTTGCGATTCCATGAAGCCAACGACAACGCCGCCAATGCCCTGCTCAAAACATTGGAGGAAGCCCCCTCCCATGTCATCCTGATCCTGACCGCGGACAACCCCGAACAACTCCTCCCCACTGTTGTTTCGCGCTGCGAGATCCTGCGCCTGCGCCCGCTCCCCGTCGAAGCGATCAGCGCGGATTTGATCGAGCGCGGCGTGGAGGAAGACCAAGCCCGCCTGCTGGCTCACATCTCGGGCGGACGCCCCGGCTATGCCCGCCGCCTCGCCGAAGACGCCAGTCTGCTCGAAAAACGCGAGGAACGCCTCAACGACCTGCAAACGCTCCTGCCTGCTCCGCGCGTGGAGAAATTTTCCTACGCCGAAAAACTGGCAAAGGACAAGGACGCCATGCGCCAAACGATCATGGTCTGGCTCTCCTACTGGCGCGATGTTCTGCTTCGGGTGGCAGGCGCGGAGACCGCCCTCGTAAACATTGACCGAAACATGGAAATCGAATTTCTGGCGGGGCGGTTAGATATCAGCGCGGCGCGACAGGTGGTGGGCGGTCTTGAATCCGCGCTCGAAAAGATGGACCGGAACGTCAATTCGAGATTGCTGGCAGAAGTAATTTTGCTGGATCTGCCGAAGGTATGATTTGGAAAAGACCTCGGAGGCTTTTGAAACCTCCGAGGTCTTTTAGACTCATTCGATTGCCGCTCTCAACTTCTTCGCCAGTTTTCCAAAGTGACTGGTGTAGCGAATATCATCCATGCGCGGACGCGGGAGGTCAACTTCCATGTCCATTTTTATTTTGCCGGGACGCTGGGTCAGCACCAGCACACGGTCTGCGAGGAACAACGACTCATTGATGGAATGCGTCACCATGATGACCGTCTTCTGTTTTGCCTGCCAGATGCGCGAGAGTTCCATCCACATGCGTTCGCGGGTGAGCGCATCCAGCGAGGCAAAAGGCTCATCGAGCAGGAGCAGGTCTGGGTCGTGGATGAGAGCGCGCGCGATCCCCACGCGCTGCGCCATCCCGCCGGAGAGGTCGCGCGGAAGCGAGTCTTCGAATCCCTGAAGTCCCACAAGTTCGATCATCTCCCGCGCTTTCTTGCGCGCCTTGTGCTGGTTGAACCCGTCCAGTTCAAGCGGAAGTTTGATGTTGTCCATCACTGTGCGCCAGGGCATGAGGCTGGCTTGCTGAAAGACCATGCCGATCTTCGGATGCTGGTGGCGGATGAAGTTCACCCGCCCCGAAGTAGGTTGCAGCAACCCCGCCAGTACGCGGAGCAGGGTGGTCTTGCCGGAACCGGATGGACCAAGAAAGCAAATAAACTCCCGCTGGGCGACGTCGAAGGAGATGTCTTGCAAGGCATGTAGATTTCCATTCGAAGACGACATGCCATTGCCTCCGTTCGGAAAAACAACGGAGAGTTTTTTTACTGTGAGGACAGGTTTGGAATTCATGTTTATCCATGTCGCTGCGAGGGCGTCCGCCTGAAGCAATCTCCTGGTTAATGAGGGGATTGCTTCAGGCTTTGCCCTTCGCAATGACATTAGTTACGGAACAAACTCATTCGTGAACGCCTTGCTCAAATCGACGGGCGCGGGAATCAAGTCCATCTTCACCAGCAGGTCGTTCATGTTCTCCCAGGCTTGCGGGTCTGAATAACCGATGTGATCGGTTCCCCAAAACTCGATGGACGTCAGCAGCACCTGCATCTGAACATCCTTGTCCTGGTCTTTCAAATTCTCGACGAACTTCATGCTGATTTGATACGCCTCTTCGGGGTTCGCCGCCGCATCCGCAATGCCTCGTGAAAAAGCGCGCGCCATGCCGCGAACCAAATCCGGCTCGTTTGCAATCGTCATTTCACTCGTGACGATTCCGTTCGCGGTCAACTGCTCGTAATCCGCCACGCGCAGTTCGGTGAATTCAAACCCCTGCGAACGCAGCACAACCGGCTCATTGGCGGCATAGACGGCAACAACGCCGCTTCGTCCGCTGGCGAACGATTCCACCTGATTGAACCCAATCGCATCGAGTTTCACCTCCGACGATTCAACGCCGCCGGAAAACAACAACGCTTCCAAGCCGATGTAATTCGCGCCGAACAAACCCGGCAAGCCAATGGTCTTTCCGCGCAGGTCGGCAGGCTCGTTAATGTTCAATTCCGGCGCGGCAACCACCGAGATCGGAAACTCCCGATACCAGGCGAACGCATACACCACAGGCAGCCCCTGCGAGCGAGCCAGCAGCACCTGCTCGCCCGAAGCCACCGCAAACGGAATCTCGCCCGCGCCCGTCAACGCCACACCGTCGGTCTCGAAGGAGTAGTCGAACTGGATTTCGATTCCCTCCTCCGCAAAATAGCCCTTGTCCACCGCGACGTAGAACGGCGCATATTGAACGTTCGGGATATAGCCCATCGGCAGTTTGACCTTGCGAATTTCCCCCGCCTCATTCGCGGACTGTGAACTGGCGCACCCCATCAAACCGACCGCCAGCCCAAGCATGAGTAAAACGATTTTTTTCAACATTGTGTCTCCTTGTTTTTTTTATGTCATTGCGAGGAGGGTGTTCGTCCCGACGAAGCAATCCCCATTGGAACAGGGGAGATTGCTTCGTCGTCGCTCCGCTCCTCCTCGCAATGACATTAAGATTGCCACTTCAAAAACCTTTTCTCCAACAGCGTCACCACGCCGTACAGCGACAACGCCAGCGCGATCAGCGTGAACACCGCCACAAACACCATAGACGTGTCGTATTGAAAATCGCCAAGCTGCAAAAGGAAGCCAAGTCCCTGCTCTGCATCCACCAACTCCCCGACGATGGCTCCGATGACCGAAAGCGTCGCGCCGATGCGAAGTCCGCCCAATAGCACCGGCAGGGATGCGGGCAATTCCAGTTTGAGCAAAATCTGCCAGCGGTTCGCGCGGAGGGAATACATCATGTCGTACAACGCCGTCGGCACGGCGCGCACGCCAACGATGGTGTTCACCAGAACGGGGAAGAATACGATCAATGCGCAAATGACGACTTTCGAGAGAATCCCGTCTCCCAGCCAGATGACGAGCAGAGGCGCAATTGCAATGACAGGAATTGCCTGGCTCGCCACCAAATACGGCGAAAGGACCTTTTCAAGCGCCCGCGACTTTGCCAGCGCGTACCCAACCATGGTGGCGAAGGTCACGCCTGCCAGCAAGCCAAGCACAATCTCACTGAGCGTGATGCCGGTGTGATAAAGGAGGCTGCCGTCATTGAGCGCCTTGAGAAAACGCAGCCACACGTCCACAGGCGAGGGCAGGATGAATTTGGGCAGTCCGCTGACGCGAACGATGAGCGTCCATGCCGGGATGGCGAGCAGGGTGGAGAGGATTCCAAGCCAACGGGAGAGGGATTGCAGGGTTTTAGGTTTCATAAATCTTCTTTTGAGACCTGACAGGCATCGCGTGGCGCTGTGGCGACATTTCCAAAACCTGTCAGGTCTTAAGCGAAAACGCCTCAGAGTTGAGACCCTTCACTTTCGTTCAGGGCATGCTCCGGGGCGTGAAAACAGGCGACAAGTCAGGTGTGAGGCGTGTGAATCCGCTTAAGAAAAATCCCGAAAACAACGAACGTTTTCGGGGCGCGAATCCACACAGTCCCACACGGAATTGTGCTGATACCTTCTTCTATCCAGACTATTACTGTCGGCCCCGGAGTTTCACCGGATCATGCCCGTTTTCCCAATGAGGAAAGCGATGTACCTAAACAGGCTCGTGGGCTGTACCACCGATCGGGAATTGCACCCTGCCCCGAAGGTTAATATTCGATTGATGTGATTATAGCCACACAAAATGCGGCTGTCAATTCAAAAGCAGGGACAGGGTGTGGTCTAAAGTTTCGGAAAGCCGCACTTTTATGGCGTTTTTGCTCCTATGTTGAAGGAGTTTTGCCCGCAAGCCGCCGAAAAAATATTCCACACCCGCAGGGACATGATATATCATGAGAAGGAACGTCCCGAAGGCTTTATTGAGATACGGCAGCATTTTTGCCAGCCATTGGGTCGATTTCAACTGAAGTAAAATGAATGTGTTTTAAACAAGTTGGAAGAAAGAAGGAACAATTAACTGGATAGTTTTGCGTGAACGCCCCAAAAAATAAACGGCATAGGTTGAAATTTATCCAGTATAATTATGCAATCCTAACCGTAATACATTTCCAGTTCAGATAAACGGAGGAAATCAATGAAGGCTTATAAAAACTCAATTATTGTTTTTCTTTCGCTGTTATTATTGGGCTGCTTTCAAACTCTGGGAGAAGAAACTCCTACTGTGTCTCCACCTCCTACCTCGACATCTATTTTTATGTGCCCTCTCTGTTTTTTTACGGAACCAACTCCCCAAAAGCAACCTACTTCGCCTGTTAATTTAGTTTCTAGAGATGGACAATATTTTCTGTTAGTTGAAGATAATAGAGTTCCGACCTTAAATAACACAGACAGAGCGATAGTTGAAAACTGTTTTAATGTAAACGATATATCCCAAAGTTTTAGGTTCAGTAGGGCTTTTACATCAACTGTCGAAATTGGTGGCGATGCTTCTATAGAAACTGGTATCAAGGATATTATTAAGTTTTCAGTAGCGATGCATTATAGCCTCAATCTTAGCGAAACCGAAACTCCGAATTGCATCACGGAAAATGTTACCGAGGGGAGTATCGTTGCATCAGGAAAAATGTTACTTTCCGATAGGCAAATAAGCCTGTCGGAGGAGCCACATG
>JAGUZU010000121.1 GCA_020060625.1 Anaerolineales bacterium
GATTTCTTTCGAACTCATCGTGATCGTCTCCATTTCTCGTCCTCCGAAGGGGACATTTTAACTTTGGAGAAATGGGACATTTCTACTTTGCGCTAACACAAACGGATTTCGTGTTGACGTAATCCTGTCAGGCAGGTATAATCGTCCGTCGGCATTATTTCAAACAGCAGGAGATAAAATTATGGCAACACCCGATACTGCGCCTGCCGTTGCGCTTGAACCAAAAACAAAACTTAACGGCAAAGTACTGAAGACTACACTTGCGGGGGCGCTCGTGGACATCGGGCAGAGTGTACCCGGGGTGATACACATTTCACAGTTGAGCGGGAATCCGGTCAATAAAGTGGAAGACGTCGTTCAGGAAGGTCAGGAAGTTACCGCCTGGGTGAAGCGAGTCCGCAAGGACCGCATCGAACTGACCATGATCGAACCGCTCGCTTACGAGTGGAAGGAGATCAAACCCGATTTGACCGTCAAAGGCAAGGTGGTACGCCTCGAATCCTACGGCGCATTCGTGGATTTCGGCGCGGAGCGCCCCGGATTGATCCATGTGAGTGAATTAACTCACGGCTACGTCAAAACCGCCAGCGAAGTGGTCAAGGAAGGGGACGAGGTCGAGGCGAAAGTGCTGGATGTGGACCGCCGCAAACGACAGATCCGCCTGAGCATGAAAGCCTTGCAAGCTGACACAATCGAAGAGTTCAAGCCCGAACGCGAAGAACGAAAAGGCAAAGGAAGGCGGAAGGGAAAGAAAGAGGACGAATCCTATCAAATGGAGTCCGAACCCTCCAACGAACCGGAATTCACCGCAATGCAAATCGCATGGCAGGAGGCGCTGGAAAAGGCAAAGGGACGCAGCAAGGTTCGCCGCAAATCCTACAAGCCGACCTCCGACGAACATGAAGAACTCCTCAACAACACGCTGGAAAAACGGCTTCCAACAGGCGGTTAAAGCAAAAGAGCGGGCAACCAACACCCGCTCTTTTGCTTTAATTTAACTTCCTCGTTATTTCGAACCGCTCCTCAAATACGCCTCCATGAAGCCGTCCAGATCACCATCCAGTATCGCCTGCGCATTGCCTGACTGAAAATCGGTGCGATGATCCTTGACCATTTGATAGGGATGCAGGACGTAGGAACGTATCTGACTGCCCCACTCCGCCTTGGTGTACTCTCCGCGCAAGACGGCGCGCTCTTCTTCTCTTTCCGCAGTTTTCAATTCCAGCAGTCGGGCGCGCAAAATCCGCATGGCAAAATCGCGGTTCTGGGTTTGCGAACGCTCATTTTGGCAAGTGACAACAATTCCGGTTGGGATGTGTGTAAGCCGCACGGCAGTCGCATTCTTTTGCACGTTCTGCCCGCCCGCGCCGGAGGAACGAAACACGTCCATCTTCACATCGCCAGGATTAATCTCGACATCGGCTTCATCCATCGAAACCTGCGGCAAAACTTCGACCAGCGCAAATGACGTATGTCTGCGGTGCGCGGCATCGAACGGGGAAAGACGCACCAGACGATGCACGCCTTTTTCCGAACGCAAATAACCAAAGGCGTAGCGTCCGCTGACGGCAATCGTCACACTTTTAATCCCCGCCTCTTCACCCGGCGTCGAATCGAGAATCTCGGCTTCAAACCCGTTATCCTCTGCCCAGCGAAGGTACATCCGTTGGAGCATCTCCGCCCAATCCTGCGAGTCTGTCCCGCCTGCGCCGGCATGGATGGCAAGGATGGCGCCATCATGATCGTACGGACCGGAAAGCATTGCTGCAAAAGAACGCTTTTCGAGATCGGTTTCGAGCGTTTGAATCTCGGTTTCCAGATCTGCCCGCAGCGATTCATCACCGAGTTTCGCCAGTTCTGTCAGGTCATGGATCTGCTGTTTTAATGAATTCCACGATTCAACTTCATCGCGCAAACCCGAAACGGTCTTCATTACCCGCTGGGCGTTTGTTGTGTCGTTCCAAAACTCTCCGGCTTCTATTTCCTTTTCAAGTACCGAAAGCTGATTTTCTTTGCCCGTCAGGTCAAAGACGCTCCAGTAATTGCTGGGTCAATTCGTTTGCCGCATTCAATCGTTGTAACAAGTCTTGCATGATGTCTCCTAATTATTCGATAATATTCCGTCTACAAAAGCATCGGGGTCGAAAGTAGCCAGGTCTTCGGGCTTTTCGCCCAAGCCTGCGAACAAAATCGGCAAACCCAATTCGCGCTGGATCGCAAACGCCATCCCGCCTCGCGCCGAGGAATCAAGTTTCGATAAAATCACACCGGTCACATTGACCGCTTCTTTAAAGGAACGCGCTTGTTGCAAGGCGTTCTGCCCCGTGGTGGCGTCCAGCACAAGCCAGACGGCGTGAGGAGCGCCGTTCAGCGCCTTGCCGACTACGCGATTAACCTTCCTTAATTCCTCCATCAAGTTGAACTTTGTATGGAGACGCCCTGCCGTATCTATGATGACCATGTCCACGCCGCGAGCGACGCCTGCTTGAACGGAATTGAACGCCACCGCGCCCGGGTCTGACTCTGGAGCGCCCGCCACAACCTCGACCTTGAGCCTGTCACCCCAGACTTGAAGTTGATCCACCGCCGCAGCCCGAAACGTATCCGCCGCGCCAAGCAATATCCGTTTGCCTTCTCCTTGAAAGCGCGCGGCGAGTTTCGCAATCGTGGTGGTTTTTCCCGAGCCATTAACGCCCACAACGAGGAGGATCGCCGGCTTCTGCTCGAAGGCGATCACAGGCGGTTCCATGAGACGGGAGCGCAATTCCTGTTTCAGCGCAGAAAAAAGGTCACTGGCTTGAATCAGCCCCTCGGTCCGGGCGAGGCGTTTCAAGGATTCCAAAACCGCCGCGGTGGTTTCGATCCCAATATCCGCTTGAATCAGGATGGTTTCAAGGTCATCCCATGTTCCGTCAGTGATTTCCGACGCGCCAAGGATGGAGGCGATCTGCCCGAATGCGGCTTTGCTTGTGCGCGAAAGACCGTCGCGCCAGCGTGAAAATATGCTCATGGGCGGCGATTATATCAGGGATTTTATGTTATACTCCATCGGCTAATAAATGTAATCAAGTCTAATAAGGAAGAAAAAAATATGTCGTCAGAACCCATTCATATCACGGACGAGTCCTTCGAGCAGGTTGTCATGAAATCATCGCTGCCTGTCATTGTGGACTTTTGGGCGCCGTGGTGCAATCCGTGCAAAATGATCGCGCCCACGCTCGAAAAGCTTTCCCAGGAAATGGAAGGCAAGCTGATCGTAACAAAAATCAACACGGACGATCATTCCGAGTGGATGCAAAAATTCGGAATTCAGGGAATCCCCACCCTGCTGTTTGTTGCCGGAGGGAAAGTAGTCCATCGTCAGGTGGGGGCGCTTCCAGAGCGGATGCTGCGCGAGGTTGTCAATCAGTTCCTGGAAGTAATCGGTCAACAGAATTAATTCATCCGGGGAGTTGGGTATGACGAAGAAAACTCTTGTGACGGTCACCCTGCTGGCTTTTATGCTCAGCGCATGCCTGCCAGACTTTGAGCAACAGGCGGCTGAATATCCAATCCCCATTTCTGAAGCAGACCTGCAAGCCACTGCCGCAGTCCTTTCACAAGAAACGTTGGCAGCATTGCCAACGGCGACAATGCTGCCAAGCGAGACCCCAGTAGTGGTTACTGCAACTGAAACGCCTCCCGAGGAAACGCCGACAGAGACACCCAATCCGGTTTTATTAACTTTGACGGCTACGCTTGGAACCGGCACAGTTACAGCAGAAGGAACGCCAGACGCAACTGCAGTCGCTGCCGGAACGTCGATATTCGCTAAAACCCCAAGCCCAACGCATAATCCGCTTACGCCAACCGGAACGATTCATCCCCAGTTTTATGGCACACTGCCCCCGCACCTGGCTTACGGCAACATCACCTTGATCAATAAAGGCAAAGTGGACGTGTACATATCCCTGCAATGCACCACCAAGGAAGGATATACAACCATCCTTGAGTATCCGGTCAAGTCCATGGTTGACGCTTCCGCTCCTGCCGGAAAATACAAGTACGTCGCCTGGGTGGGCGGCAGGCAGTTCATTGGAAATTTCTCGCTGGCGAAGGATCAGGATTTGACGATTACCATTTTTAAGGACAGAATTACAATAAAAAATTAGTCCCTTCGCCGAAGGCGCTATATTAAAGGAGATATAAATGATCAGAAAAATTCTTCCCCTTCTCGCCATACTTGCCGTCTTGTTGGCGGCTTGCGGACAGCAGGCGGAACCCACACTTTCCCCGGAAGAAGTTCAAGGCACGGCAGTTGCCGCCGCATGGACAATGGTGGCGGCAACCCAGGAAGCCATTCCAACCAACACGGCAGTCCCGCCCACGGAAACTCCCAGCCCCACGCCCCTTCCCACGTTTACGCCGGTGCCCCTGCCCACCCAGGAACAGGCACTGCCCACCGCCACAAACAAACCGCAAGGCAGCTGCGAAGGTCCGCTGAATGTGGCGGAAGCGGGACCGCAGTCCAATGCGCGAATCGAGAATGATTCGGGGGGGAATGTTACCCTGTCCTTGTGGCTCGACACAAACAAGCATGGTCAGTGCGGCTTCCTCGGTTACACATTGAGCAAGGGTCAAAAACTTGTGATCTCCATACCGAAGGGGACGTACTATGCGTACGCGCTGATTGATTACGGCGGCAATAAATCCGGTAATGCTTCCGGGTACGTCACCAACCGCGTGGGCGATAATCATTTGTTCGTGATAAAAATCAAGAAGGAAGTAATCGTCGTGCCGTAACAAGATATCGCATAAGACTTAGAAAGAAGCCGCTTTTGTGAAGCGGCTTCTTTCTTTCGCGAGACGAATCTCGCGATGCTGAACAAGACGGGTTATTCAGTTTCCCGCGTGATATGCGCGCCCAAGAGCCGCAATTTTTCATCCACTTTTTCATATCCCCTTTCGATCTGCACGATATTCCTGATCGTCGAGGTTCCTTCTGCCGCCAGCGCGGCAAGGAGCAGCGCCATCCCCGCGCGAATATCAGGGCTTTCCAGCTTTTCTGCGTAAAGCTGCGTCGGTCCCTGCACCAGGCATCGGTAGGGGTCGCACAGGATGATCCGCGCGCCCATGCCCACCAACTTATCTGTAAAATACATCCTGCCAGAGAACATCCAATCGTGGAACAGCATCGAGCCTGAGACCTGGGTGGCGACAGTAATCGCAATGCTCGTAAGGTCGGTGGGAAAGGCGGGCCAGACGTTTGTCTTAATCTCCGGCACTGCTCCATCGAGATCGGAGAGAACCTTCAAAGATTGCCCGGACGGGACAAAAATATCCTCCCCCTCTATGTTCCAATGAACGCCCAGTCGATGAAAAACCTGCTTCACCATCTCAAGGTGCGGCACGCCCGCGTTGCGAACGCGAATGCTGCCGCGCGTGACGACAGCCGCGCCAATATAACTGACCACTTCCAGCAGATCGGGACCAATCGTGTAGTCGCCGCCGCGCAGGCGTTCGACACCTTTAATATGCAGCGTATTCGAGCCAATCCCTTCGATTTGCGCGCCGAGCAAATTCAGGAAATTACATAGTTCCTGCACGTGCGGCTCGGAAGCGGCGTTACGTATGCGGGTTTCGCCTTTTGCAAGCACAGCTGCCATCACGGCATTTTCGGTGGCGGTCACGCTGGCTTCATCCAGCAGAATGTCCGAGCCGCGCAGACCATTCGACTTCATGTAGAACTCGCGGTCATAAGAGATGTCCGCTCCCAGCGCGCGCAGGGCGAGAATATGAGTATCCAGCCGGCGGCGACCGATTACGTCCCCGCCCGGAGGCGGAAGGTGAATTTCTCCGGCGCGCGCAACGACGGGACCTGCGATGAGAATCGAAGCCCGGATGCGGCGACACAGGTCCGGGTCCAGGTGAGAGGCGGATAGGTTGCGGGTTGTGAGCCTCCAAGCGCTGGCATCCAACTCCTCGACTTGGGCGCCCAGGTTTTCGATCAGTCTTCGCATGGCAAAAACATCCCGAATTTGGGGAATGTTGCGGAGGACGACAGGCTCCTCCGTCAACAGGCATGCGGCAAGCAAAGGCAGCGCGGCATTTTTATTTCCCGAAGGCGTAACCTCGCCCTTTAAAGGAATCCCCCCTTCAATGACAAATTCTTCCATTTGTATTCTCCTCGACAACAATCAGGATTGTAAGGTGGTTTTATCGATCCGTCAAAAACATTACAGTTGACTTACACCCCCAAAGCCAAATTGCATTACATTTTAATCGGAATTATAATCAGACTGAATGGTCATATTTCTGCTGGTTCCCCTGTTGCTGGGATGGCTTGCCGGGTTGGCGGCAAACTACCTCGCAGACGTGCTGCCGATTACAAGAAGTTTCAGCCAGCCCGTCTGCCCGCAATGCAACGCGCCCTTTTCATCGAAGACCTACCTGCTCCTCCGCCCGTGCGAAAACGGACACGCGCGCAAAACGCGGGTATGGATTACCCAAATCATCATCACTGCGATCAGCATTTATATTTGGTTCCAACCGCCGCAAAACATTGGGTACTGGCTTGGGCTTTTGGTGGTTGCATATTTTGGAATGGTTTTTGTGATCGACATGGAACACCGCCTGATTCTGCACCCGACCAGCGTATTCGGCTCTGTTCTCGGACTTGGAGTTGGTCTGGTTTCTCATGGGCTTTTACCCACCCTCCTGGGCGGGCTGGGCGGCTTCGTCATCATGTTGATCTTTTACTACATTGGCGTCTTCTTTTCCCGCCTCCGCGCAAGGCGGTTGCGCGCCCAGGGACATGACGCCGATGACGAGGAAGCGCTTGGCGCGGGCGATGTCATCCTTGCCGCAGTTTTAGGATTGATGCTCGGATGGCCCCTCATTTGGTTCGGTTTATTGCTCGGCATTCTGCTCGGCGGTATTTTTGGAGCAATACTGGTATTATTCATGCTGGTCGTAAAAAAATACAAGGAAAACGCGCTTATGGTTTTCATGCCATACGGACCGTTTTTTATTTCAAGCGCGTTTCTGATTATCTTTCTCCCAAGTTTGATTGCCGCCATAGTGCCAAAGTAGGGTCGGAAAACCGGCATTATTTATAAAGTATGGAAGTCCTGAATCCTGAATAGGAAATCGCATGATGAAATCGAACTCCCGCAAAAACCGAAAAAGCCGCGCACAAGCCATGGTGGAATTCGCCTTGGCGCTGCCCGTTTTACTCCTCCTGCTCTACGGCGTATTGGAAACCGGAAGACTGCTGTTCATCTACGCATCCACTATTACAGCCGCGCGACAGGCTGTCCGATATGGTTCTGCAACCGGAGAAAGCCCCAACGGCATGCCGTATTACCAGGATTGCGCCGGGATCGAAGCCGCCGCGCGAAGCATGGGGTTTATCAATGTATTTGAAAATATTGATATTGAATATGACGATGGTCCGGGAACGACGGCGTTCGATCAATGCCCGCCAACCAACACAATCAACAACAATGACCGCATAAAAGTTTCCGTCAGTACGCAATGGCAACCCATTGTTCCTATCGTCCCGCTGGATCCTTTTACTATTCAATCTCAAAGCGCGCGCACCATCTTGGCATCGGTCTCCATTGCCGTGGAAGCCCCGGTGATAAACCCTCCGGGGAGTGGAACCGGCGTGCTTACAATAGATAAATCCGGCTCGCCAACCACGTACTCAAGCGCCGGGCAAACAATTACCTATACTTATCTTTTGACAAATACCGGCACAGGCGATCTTACGGAGCCTTTTTCTGTCACGGACGACAAAGTGGCAAGCGTAAACTGCTCCGGCGCGCCAGCCACTCTTGCACAGGGCGATTCCTTCAATTGCACAGGAATCTACCAGATTACCCAGAATGATATGGACTCAGGCTCCGTAACCAACACAGCCTCAGCTGCCTCAAGCGAGGGACCGTCTGTTAACAATGATTCGTTCACCGTCACCGCAATCCAGTCTCCCGGTCTTACCCTTGACAAAAGCGCCTCGCCGACAGCCGCCTCCACCGTAGGAGCGACCATTACCTATACGTACACACTCGAAAATAGCGGGAATGTTACGCTTAGCCCGCCGTTCAGCGTGGATGACAACAAAATTGCAGAGGTCAATTGTTCGGACCAAAGTCCACTCCCGCCAGGAGGTTCCAAAATCTGCCTGGCAACCTATCAATTGACGAACGCAGATATCGAAAACGGTTCCGTGACCAACCAGGCAGTGGCAACTGCGACATTCGACTCTGCAACTGTCACATCCAACACGGCGAACGCCACTGTTACCACAAGCGCGCTGACGCTTGCAATCACCCCATCGCCGGCGGCAGCGTCCATTCCAAACCAGGTGATTACTTACACCTATACTGTGAAAAACACCAGCGGTAATACGGCAAACTCATTAAGTATTACAAGCTCGAACACCTCTCCGGTAAACTGCCCGACCACGACGATCCCGGCGGGCGGAACTGTCACTTGCACCAGCACATATACGGTCACCCAGGCAGATCTTGATACCGGAGGCATAATCGTCAACACCGCAACCGCCACAGCGAACAATGGGGCGCCAATCTCATCGAACACGGTTACAAACACAATCGCCATCGTTCAAACCGCAGCGCTCGACGCCGTCATATCCGCCTCGCCTTCGCAGCCGACCCCGCCTGCGACCACGCTGCCCGTCGGAACGGTTATTACGTATACCTACACGTTAACAAACAGCGGCAATGTTACGCTCACGTCGCCGTTCTCGGTCACTGACGACAAAACCGCCATCACCTGCTCGAACCAGACCAGCCTCGCCCCCGGAGCCACCAGAAATTGTACCGGAACCTATACGGTGACGAACGACGACCTGGCGGCGGGGTCCATTACCAATACCGGGACGGCATCCGCCAAGTTTGGCTCACAGACGGTAACTTCCGGCCCGCCCGCCAGTTTCACGGTCATTACCTACTCCGGCGCCCGGTTCAGCATGTCCATCAGCGCGGACCCCGCCTCGATCACCCAATCCGGGACGTCTGTAGTTTTCACATACACGATCACTAATACAGGCGGCAAACCTTTAACCGCGCCCTACTCCATTACATCCAGCCTGGTCGGGGCGTTCACCTGTAACGGCGCATCGCCGCTTGCTCCGGGCGCATCCACATCCTGCCAGAACTCCTACACCACATCGAACACCATCACCAATACGATCACCGCCGCCACCGCAAAGGATGGAGCCGCCACCGTTTCGTCGTCCAACCTGCCATCCATCACCGTTCCGTCAACCATTTGTACTACGGGAACCCTAACCCTGAGCGCGCCGGTACAAATCGGTAACACCGCCACCTGGACAATTTCCAATAATATTGGGACAACTTTGCACATTAATTCGATCTCAGTATCGTGGAGCACTTCAGGGAATCGCTACCTCGGCGAAGTCCAACTTCCGGCAGGCACATCCATCTGGACAGGCAGCGATAAAGATGGGTTTGCCATTTTCAATGGACTATGGGCAATTAACGTCGGCGACACGCAGCTTGTCATGCTTTTCACCAAGTCGGGCACAACCATAACCGACATGAACCTGACATTCGACGAAAGCGGATGCGGACCCCTGAACAACCCATAGGAAAAACATGAAAGAACCCGTTAAACCGAAACCAAAGCGCGAATCCGGTCAAAGTTTGGTAGAACTTGCCATCAGTCTGATCGTTATTCTGTTTCTTCTTCTCGGCGCAGTGGAATTCAGCATTGCATTATTCCAATACGTAACCATCCGCGACGCCGCCCAGGAGGGTGCGCTCTACGGCTCGATCAATCCCGAAGAAGAGAACAACATGAAAGCCCGGGCTGCCGACGCGGCTTCAGATGTAGTGCTGTTATCTCCGGGCGATATCACTGTGGAAATAAATAACAAAACCGTCTCCGCCGCAATATCGGCAAACGAAGCGTGCGAGGGGTTAACGAACAGCATACCCAATGCCGTCACAGTAACCATCACCTATAACCACATCATCAGCTTCCCGCTTGTTGGACCGATGATCGGCTCCAATACGATACCCCTGACCGCAAGCGTCACCGATACGATCCTTTTTCCATCCTGTGATCCATAGAAGGCGATTCGAACTACCCACTATTTGTTCAGCGTTATTTTTTAATTGATTTTGATCGCTTTCCAATGGAAAAGAGGAGACCATGATAAGAAAAAATAAAAATGAGCAGGGGCAGGCGATCGTTCTGATCGTTTTTGCCATTGTCGGGCTGATCGGACTGACCGCCCTGACTGTTGACGGCGGCATGGCATATTCGAACCGCCGCCACGCCCAAAACGCCGCCGATACCGCCGCCTTAGCCGCCGCGCGCGCCAAAATTCGCGAGGAACCCTGGAAAGGCGCAGCGCTTGTCATTGCGTCTGAAAACGGATTCACAGACCTGTTTGCTGATGAAACTTCCAGCGACGAGCAGATCAACGTCGAAGTTTACGGATGCGAAGAGGAGATTGCATGGACCGCTTGCGGCGATTATGCAACCGACGAAAATTACCTCCTGGTGCGGATTACGTCCGTTGTCAATACTACTTTTAGCCGTGTGATCGGAATTCAACAAGTTACCAACCGCGTCCATGCCGTGGCGCGCACAAAACCTTTGACCAACGACCCTACCATGTTCGGCAACGCCATGATCTCGCTGATGTGCGGTTGCAAGAACGAGAACAACTGGCCCAAGGACCCCTTTACTCTTACTGGCAATTCGGCTACCGTCGTGGGCGGGTCAGGGGTTTTTGTCAACTCCGACTGCGCTGGCGCTTTTAATGCGACAAATCCCGGCTCTTCCCTCGAAGCGGAGGATGGCGGCGTCTGCGTGGTGGGTTCGGCAAGCACACACAGCCAATACCAGGGAACGCCGCCAAATTCATTTTGCGGCGAACCTTACCCTTGCCCGCCCCCCATAGTCTTTCCTAACAAAAACGCATGCGATCTTAACGGAAATGGACAGGTTGATTCTAATGAGAGGGGGGACGTGGTACAAGTCGTTGGCGGTCCAAACCCGGAATATCTGGCTTCGCCAGGGTATATTAGTAATTTTCCCAAAAATGGCGCGCCAGGAAAAGTAGTCATGCCACAAGGGGTGTATTGTCTTGAAGGCAATGTTTCCCTTAATGCGGGGTGGTCCCTGACATCTGATTCAATCGAAAATGGCATGCACGATCAATATGATGAAGGTGTGTTAATAATTGTTTTAGACGGCAAATTCGATATGAATGGCGCCTCCTATCTCAATCTCCACGCGATCAATGATCCAAGTTACGATCCGCAACTGCAAAACCTGCTGATCTACCTGCCGCCCGGGAATGAAGAAGGACTGACAATTAATGGCAGCGCCAATTCCAACTTGACAGGCTCCATCTGGGCGCCTTCTTCACATTGCTCAATATCGGGCAATTCAGGCTCCGTGGGTATAAACAGTCAAATCATGTGCTTCACGATGTCAACAGCTGGTGACGGGCAATTAAACATCTCCTACAATCAGAACGAAAATCACATCATCACAGTCCCGCCTTCCGTGGAGCTGACAAAATAGATGGTTGGAAACGGTTCGCCGAACAAAAAAAGAATCAACAAGGATGAGCGCGGGCAGGCGCTCATCCTTATCGTTTTCACCATCATCGGTCTCATCGGCATCACCGCCCTGGCAGTGGACGGCGGCAACGTCTATCTCGAACGGCGGCGCGCCCAAAACGCAGCCGACGTGACGGCGCTTGGCGGGGCGTTGGCGCGCATCAAAGGTATAGGCTGGGTCAATGAAACCTACAAAATCGCGGGGGGAAACGGCTACGACAACAACGGCGAGACGAATTTTGTTCAGGTTTTCGCCCCGCCCGCCACAGGCGTATATGCGGGAGACATAGAATACATCCAGGTGCGGATTACATCGCGGGTCTCCACATTTTTTGCAAGGGCAATCGGCATCCCCCAATTCACCGTCGCGGCAGAGGCGGTCTCGCGCACAAAGAGATCGGAAATCAAGGAAATCCTTGATGGCAACGCTGTCATCAGCCTTGCCCCCACCAGCGATTGCGATAACGAACGCGCCTTCTGGGTTCACGGCGAGTCCACGCTCGACATAAGCGGCGGCGGGGTTTTCATCAACTCGAACCATCCCGAATGCGCGCTCTACACAAACGGCAACGGAAGCATCCGCATCGACGGCGGCGAAATCTCGATTGTCGGCGGCGCAAGAATCCAAAAACCGCAGCTAATCACGCCCTTCCCGCCAAAAACGGACACCATGCCCATTACCTATCCTCCGCCCTTTTTCATGCCTGATTTTGGGTGCGGAGGAAAAACGGCGCAAGTGCTGGAAGACGGCGTCACCATGACCCCTGGCTCCTACGACGAAGAGACATTTCCGCCGGAAGGCGTTCAATTCCTCGAAGCGGGCGTTTACTGCATCGAAGGCGACTTCATGCTGGGCGGCTCCTCCCTCGAAGGCGGCGGCGTCACTTTTGTGATGGACGGGGGCAGGGTGAAATTTAGCGGCAACTCCTATATCAATTTGAGCGCGCCGTTAACCGGTGAGCGCGCCGGTTTGCTCTTCTACGCCCCCATCGAAAACAAAAACAGAATGGTATTCACCAGCAACATCGAATCCGAAATGAAGGGAACCGTCCTGATGCCCGGCGCGGAAATTCACATCAACGGCGGGGACTCGCCGATTGGATATCACAGCCAGTTCATCGGCTATCGCATCGAATCCAACGGGCAAAGCAACATCGTCATCAAGTACAAGGATGAACAGAATTACGACACCTACACCATGCCCGAAATCCAACTAATCAAGTAGGGCATCGCCTCCCTTTTCACGCTTCAGGCTGGACCTCCAGCCTGGTTCTGTTTAATGAGTTATAATTTTCCTTCGATATTGGAAAAACAAGGAGGTATCTACAAAAATCACATAGCGCGGCAAGCCGCAGCCAAAGTAAGTCGGATTGGCAATCCGACCTACGCGCAAAATCTTCGCGGTAGGCGTAGTTTTTACAGAGCAA
>JAGUZU010000082.1 GCA_020060625.1 Anaerolineales bacterium
ATCGAACCGCCAAGTGCGCCAAAGCCGCCAAGAAAACCTTGAAAACTTGGCGTACTTGGCATCTTGGCGGTAAAAAATCTAAAATGTACGGTAGAGAATCCCCTTTCTTCTTTCCCGCGCTCTGCAAGACGAAGAATGGTTATCTCTTCATCCTTCTCATCACCCCATTCATGATGTAACTCAACTCAGGCGCGCGCAGGATAAACAGGATTCCAAAATACGCCGCCCCGCCGAGTGTGACCGCCGCGGGAACAAGCATCCATACGCTCAGGGCTTTTCCGTAATTTAACAAACCGACCAGCGCCAGCGTCATGCCAGCCGCCGCAATCAAAGCGGAAATTGCCCCGCGCAGAATGTGCCTGCCTTCGATGCCGTTCAATCGTTTTCGCATCATGACGAACAGGACGGCGGCTTCCAGCGCTGTTGCCAGTGAATTCGCCAGTGCCAAGCCGCCGTGCGGCATCCAGCCGATGGATGCGAACCAGCGTGAAAATGCGATGCTGAAAACGACATTCAACAGCATGGCAATCGTGCCAATGATGACGGGGGTCTTTGTATCCTGCCGGGCGTAGAAGGCGCGCGTCAATACTTCCATGATGGAATGACCGAGCAATCCTGCCGCGTACCAGAGCAATGCCCACGACACAATTTGCGCGGAACGTTCGTCGAACTCGCCGCGCTGATAGAGCAGGGCAATAATCGGCTCGCGCAGAATCATCAGCCCGATGCTGGCGGGCAGGGCAAGCAGGATCACGCCGCGTAACGAGGAAGCCAGCGATGAACGCATTTCGTCCATTTTGCCGAGCGCGTGCTGCGCGGAAAAGGTCGGCATTGCCGCAATCGCCACGGATTGGGCAATCGCCGCCTGCGCCATCAACATTAATGAGAAGCCGTAGTACAAACCGCTTACGCTGCCGGGCATCATTTGCGAAGCCAGCCAGGTGTTGACCCAGAAATTAAGTTGGACGACAGCCACGCCGAGCAGGCGCGGACCCATCAGCAGAAAGACCTGGCGAACAGCGGGGTTGTAAAGCCCCAGTGAGAAAGAATACGTCCCAAGCGACCAGTGGGCATTGACCAGTTTTAGCAGCGATGGAAGCTGCGCAAAGAGATAGAACGCTGCTCCGATTACCACACCCCATGCCAGACCGTACACGCCCATCGAAGGCGCGAGGAAAACCGCGCCGAAGATAATTCCAAGCTGGTACAACGCGGGCGTGAGCGCGGGAACCAAAAAAATCTGATGCGCGTTCAAAATGCCGACGATCAATCCGCCCAAACCGAACAGCACAGCCGAGATCAATTGAATGCGGAGCAAGGCAACAGTTAAGGAAAAAAGTTCGGGGTTGGCGGCAAGCCCGGGCGCAAGCGCGAAGCGGACGACCTGCGGGGCGAAGATCGCAATCAGCACAGCCAGCAGGGTCAGCGTCACCGTCACCGCATTGGCTATCGAGGAGGCGAGTTTCCACGCCGAATCTTTTTCGTCTTTGGCGAGCAAGCCCGTGAAGGTTGGGATGAACGCCGAGCCAAGCGCGCCGCCCGCCACCAAAAGGAAAAGCGTTTCGCTTACGCGGTTTGCGGCGAAGAAGGCGTCCAGTTCGGGCGATGCGCCGAATGCCCGCGCTACAAGAATGCCGCGTATGAGACCCGCGATCTGCCCAAGCACAATGGCGAACATTACCGTGCCTGCGGCGCGCGCGATCTGACGATTTGCTGTGGGTTGTGTCATGAGTTGCGCGATTATAATCCCATCGGGAGAACCCCATGAAAAAATTACCGGCGTTCGTTCTTGTATCGTTTCTTTTTTTCTCGGCATGTGACGCTCCGCCTGCCGCGCCTCCCCCTTCGGGGACGCAGCCGACTCCGCTCGAACCTGCTTCTGTTTCCGAAACGCCTGAGCCAACGCTGGAACCGATTCCGCTCCCCGCAGGCTATGGCGTGGACGGTGGGTGGTTCGAGTTGTACTTCACCGATCCGTTCAACCCGCTCGCCGGGCAGCAGACTGGCGGTGTGGATGGACCGCTCGTTGCGGCGATTGACTCCGCCCGCCTGAGCGTGGACGTCGCCGTTTACAGCCTGAGTTTGAACAGCGTCCGCGATGCGTTGATCCGCGCGCACAAACGCGGCGCGCGCGTCCGCGTTGTGATGGAGAGCGACAATCTCGACCGCTCCGACCCGCAAAGGATAAAGGATGCCGGGATTCCGATCCTGGGGGATCGGCGTGAAGGTTTGATGCACAATAAATTCGTGGTGATCGACGGCTCGGAGGTTTGGACAGGTTCCATGAACTTTACCGATTCAGGCGCATATCTGGATAATAATTCCCTCATGCGCATCCGTTCGGTGAAGATGGCGGAGAATTTCACAAAGGAATTCAATGAGATGTTCATTGACGACAAATTCGGCGATCATACTGTCGCCGAGACGCCCCATCCGCTCCTGACGATTAATGGCACGGAGATCGAAACCTATTTCTCGCCCGACGACGGCGTGCAGAGCCGTTTTGTGGAGCTGGTGAATTCAGCGCGGCAAAGTATCTACTTCATGGCATTCTCTTTCACATCCGACCCGATTGGCGAAGCGGTACGCGCCCGCGCAATGAATGGCGTTACAGTGGCGGGCGTGATGGACGAGGGTCAGGTGAACTCCAATGTCGGCACGGAATTCGACCCGTTCAGTCAAATGGGATTGAGCGTGTATCGGGATGGAAACGACGGTCAGATGCACCACAAAGTGATGGTCATCGACGAAAACATCGTCATATTTGGTTCATACAACTTCACCAACAGCGCCGAAACGCGAAACGACGAAACCCTGCTCGTTATTTACAGTGAACGGATCGCCAAGGAATTCATCGCCGAGTTTCAAAGGGTGTACGGAAGGTCCAAGTAGCGGCGCTGAAATATATTTCACAAGCACGACTTCCCTAAAATCACATAGCGCGGCAAGCCGCAGCCAAAGTAAGTCGGATTGGCAATCCGACCTACGCGCAAAATCTTCGCGGTAGGCGTAGTTTTTACAGAGCAA
>JAGUZU010000144.1 GCA_020060625.1 Anaerolineales bacterium
ACCAAAATCCGAAAAGTGCCGCATCTTCGCTCCTATTACCACTTTTCTCGCTCTACTCGTACCTTTTTACATAGATCTTTTGGATAAAGTCCAGCTAAGAGAGCGTTTCTTAAGTCCGAATCATCGCTCTTTTGTACACGGATTTCACGGAACACACGGAAAAAGGCAGATTTTTTAAAGGGTTTTTCCGTGAAAATCAGCGTGATCCGTGTTGTCCGTGTCCCAAAAAGAAGTTAAGAAACAGTCTTTAAGGTACACGAAGGAAAACTTTCGTGACCCTTCGTGGTGAAATGAGGTTCTTTATGGCTGAAAACAAAAACAAGATCGGTTATATCGTCAGCGGCGGATTGAAAGAGTCCTTTCGGGCGCGGTTGACGGTGAAGGCGCAGGATGTGCAGGAGGGGGCATTTGTCGTTATGGAGAATTCCAACTGGCGCTATTACGGGCTGGTGACGGATATTCAACTCGGCGCGACTGACCCGCGCTTTGCGGACGAACAAACCGAAGAACGCTTCCCTGCGCATTTGGCGAAAGCCCTGCATGGACAAACGCTCTACACCAATCTTGAAATCCTGCCTGCGTTGATGCAGGATATTGGTCCTGATATTTCTTCACCTGATTACAAACTCTGGCGGACGGAGCATCCTGAAGATCCGAATCCGATTCCTGTGAAAACTGTCCCGCCGCATCACACGCCTGTGGGCATGGCAAAGCCTGAGCACATCGCGGGCATTTTCGGTGACCCCGATAAGGACGGCAATTTTGTCATCGGCTATACCCGCGAGCAGGGACATCCCGTCTGCGTAAATCTCGATAAGTTCGTGCAGCGCTCGTCTGGCGTGTTCGGGGCGACGGGTACGGGCAAGTCGTTCCTGACGCGCTTGGTGCTGGCAGGGTTGATGAAGCACAATCAGGCGGCGGTGCTGGTGTTGGACATGCACAACGAGTATGGTTTTGACGATGTGGCGTCAGACACGAAAAAAGCCGTGAAGGGATTGAAGACCCTGTTCAAGGGCGGAGTCCGATGCGTTGGCTTGGGAGCAGGAAGCACTATCAGAGGCAATCAAGTTGACTTTAATTTGGAAATCTCAACGGGCGACATTTCCACATCTGATATTGAAACGCTTTCACGCGAGTTGAATCTGCGCGAGACGACGCCGACGATTTTGAATGCGTTGTACACGTCGTTTCGGGAGAAGTGGTTTGCGGTGTTTCGCGGGATGAGCCGTGAGACGGTGATGATCGAAGATGAAAGAGGAAAGACGAAAGAGGTGCCTGCGGAGGGGAGCGTGGCGAAGTGGGCGATGGAGAACGGTGTGAATGTGATGGCGGCGGAAGCGCTTCATGACAAACTGCGACGGCTGTTCAGTCAACCCTATATCGTGGACAACCCTGCGGCGGATTCGGTGGCGCAGATCATTCAGTCGTTGGAGGCGGGCAAGCATGTGGTGCTGTCGTTCGGCGAGCATGAGAGTGACCTGGATTATCTGCTGGTGTCGAACTTGTTGACGAGAAAAATCCGCGCGGCGTGGGAGAAGAAGACGAATGAGTTTAGAACACATGGCAAGGCGGAGCCGAAGCCGTTGATTATTGTGGTGGAAGAGGCGCATAAACTGCTTAACCGCGAGATGGCGGCGCAGACGACCTTTGCGACCATCGCGCGCGAGCTGCGCAAATATTATGTGACGCTGTTGATCGTGGATCAGCGTCCGTCGCAGATCTATGATGAGGTGATGAGTCAGCTTGGCACGCGCATTAGCGGCTGGCTGGGCGATGACCTGGATATTCAGGCGGTGCTTTCGGGTCTTTCGGGGCGCGATTCGCTGCGCGGGATGCTGGCGCGTTTGCAGCCGAAGGAAGAGGTGCTGCTGCTCGGTTGGGGCGTGCCAATGCCGCTGCCTGTGCGCTCACGCCGCTATGATGAGGCGTTTTGGAAGGAGATGGGCGGGAGTGGGAAGAAGAGCCGCGAGGAGAATTTGAAGGAGTTGGGGTTTGGTGGGTAGTGCTTTAAACACAAAGGGCACGAAGTACACGAAGGTTTAAGGGCTTGAGTGATAGAATTAATGGTGATTGGTTGATTTAGAGAAGGAGTGTACCTCATGCAATTCAAGGACATTATCACAATCGAAGCAGGGAAGAGGGGCGGGAAGCCGTGTATTCGCGGAATGCGGATCACGGTCTATGATGTGTTGGAGTATCTCGCTTCGGGCATGACCGAACAGGAGATTTTGCAGGACTTTCCGTATCTGACAAAGGAAGACATCCTTGCCTGTTTGGGGTTCGCGGCGGCGCGTGAACGGGTGATGGTGGCTGTGCAATGAAGTTACTGTTATTTGACCAGAACTTATCGCCGCGCCTTGTGGAACGGCTGGCGGATGTTTATCCTGACTCCGTTCATGTTTTTTCGCTTGGTCTGGGCGATGCAATGGATATTGAAATCTGGCAATATGCCCACGACCACGATTATATGATCGTGACCAAAGATGCCGATTTCAGCGAGTTTGGGGTTATGAAGGGATTTCCGCCGAAGATCATTTGGATTCGGCGTGGAAATTGTTCGACGAAAGATATTGAAATGATTTTGCGGGAAAATTATTCTGCTATCAGCCAGTTGAGTGAAGATGGGAAAACTGGTATTTTGACACTTTTCTAAGCCCCGCGAGGAGAATTTGCCTGTCCCGTCGCAAGACGAGGAGGGAGTTGGGGTTCGGCGGGTAGTGCTTTAAACACAAAGGGCAAGAAGGTATGATGAGGCGTTTTGGAAGGGGATGGGGAAGAGCAAGAGGAGTAGTGAGGAGAATTTGAAGGAACTTGGTTTCTGATTTTTTGAAGGAGACTAGAAAATGAGTTTAGAAAAAACTTTTGATGAGATTAACGAGACTGATATTAGGTTGTTGATTGAGAACCAAATATCGGAGCGTAAAAACATCGAATACAAGTTAACCCTGCCTGAGAACAAATACGACAGCAAGAAGGAATTTTTGGCTGATGTTTCGTCTTTTGCCAATACTATGGGCGGTCATCTTATTTATGGAATCAAAGAAGAAAACGGGATTCCCATTGAGGTGTCTGGTATATCTAATAATGATTTTGATAGTGAAATCTTAAGATTAGAGAATTTGCTGAGAGATGGTATTCAACCTAGAGTTCAGGGGATATCAATGAGAGCAGTTAGCACAGAGTCAGGGAGACTAGTGTTGATTATTCGTGTGCCACAAAGTTGGTCAAAACCACATGTCGTAAGTTTTCAAGGACACTGGAGATTTTATGCTCGAAATTCAGCTGGTAAATATCCATTAGATGTAATGGAGTTAAAATCAGCATTCCTTTCAACAACTGCTTTGAGTGAACGGATTAGGAATTTTCATTTTGACCGATTAAGCAAGATTGGATCTGATGAGACGCCTGTGTCGCTTGAAGGAAAAGCTAGGATCATTTTTCATCTTGTCCCATATTCTGCTTTTGAATCTAATTCGCCGTCAAGTCCTTTACTTACAGATAACGATATCTGGTCCCTTCCTTTGATTTATTCTAGTGTCACAGGATATCGTTACAACCTAGATGGTTTAATTGTACACGGCGATAGAACAGATAATTTATCTGGAGCATATACACAATTTTTTAGAAATGGGATTATTGAGTCAGTAAGTGCAAGTTTATTTAGTTCAAGGAACCATGAGTCTTATATTCCGAGCATAGTTCTTGAAGAAAAATTGATTGCGACCTTAGAATCTTGTCTTGCCTTATACCCAAAATTGTCAATTTATCCGCCATTAGTTTTATTGGTAAGTTTAATAGGAGTAAAGGGATACAAACTTGCTGTGAGCCAAAGTCTTGATATTTGGCGCCAACACACTCACCTTATCGACAGGGATTTATTGCTTCTACCTGAAGTTGTTATAGAAGACATGATTATAGATTCGGCAAAACTATTGCGCCCAATATTTGATGCTGTATGGAACTCAGCGGGATGGGTAAAGTCATATGGCTACGACGATTCGGGCGAATGGGGAAAGGGCTTTAATTTTCGGCGGTAAAATAATGTAATGCGAACGGGAAAACACTGGGATGAATGTCCCAGTGTTTTTGATTACGCCTCGATTGCTTCCGCTTCGTGCGTGATCTCGATGGCATCCTTCAACGTGGCGTACACCGAGCAATACTTTTCCTCGCTGACCTCGATTGCCTTGCGGAGCTTTTCGACGTCCACTTTCCCAACCGCCTGATAACGGACGTGGATTTTGCGAAACCGCCAGGGCGGATTTTCATCCTGTACCGCCTCCGCCGTGACGTTGAGCTGATTCAGTTCCTGACGCTGTTTCTTCAAAATTTCCACCACGTCGTAGGACGTGCATCCGATCAACGCCATCGGCAGCAGGTCCGAGGGCTTTACCCCGTCGGGTCTCTTCATGCGGACGGAATATCCGTTGCTATCTTGCAGGGTGAAGCGATCTTCGGGAATCCAATTGAGTTGTACTTGATTATTGTCAGCCATGCTTTTAGTATAGCACCGTCCATGTTATTGCAAGCCGCCGGGCGGCAGGCGGGCAAAGCAATTTCCCGCATACGGGTTATACGCGGCTGCTATGGTACGATAACCATGGAGGCTCGCATGAACATCTTTTTGATCGCCGCGTTCGTTTTCGCCGCGCTCCAGGCGCTGGCATTGCAGAAGAACTGGTTCCGGCTCGAAGTCATTGCAAAGCCGGGGGTGATGGCGACACTCCTCATTTGGCTGGTCTCTTCCGCCGGGCTGGACGGCGCATTGCTCTGGTTCGGGCTGGGAATTTTGTTCTCGCTCGCGGGGGACGTGCTGTTGATGATCTCGCTCGACCGTCTGTTCCTCGCGGGGTTGGTCGCTTTTCTGCTCGCGCACGTTGCCTACATCATCGGCTTCAACATCCCTGTGCCGGAAATATCGCTGTGGGGAATTGCGCTGGCGGTCATCATCGGTGTGGGCGGCGCGCGCGTGATTCGCCGCATCCTCTCCGCAGTGGAGGCAAAAGGTCAGGGACGGATGCGGATGCCGATCATCGTATATGGGGTGGTGATTTCAGTGATGGTACTGTCTGCGATGATGAAACAGACCGATCTCACGTGGGAGGCGGGGGCTGCGCTTCTCGTCGGCGTGGGCGCAGTGTTGTTCTACATCTCGGACATCATTCTCGCGTGGAATAAATTCGTCGCCCCCATCCGGCATGGACGCATCTACAATATCCTTGCCTATCATCTTGGGCAAATCGCGTTGATCGCCGGTGTGATCGCGCAGTATTCCTAGTGTCTGTATGCAAATTAAATTCATGTCACCCTGAGTGGCGCTCCGCGCCACGAAGGGTCTCTCACTTGCCCAAAGCAGGCGATTTTGAGCAAAAGTAGAGATTCTTCGTCGCTCCGCTCCTCAGAATGACATGTTGAGAGTGGTTTTGCATACACACCCTAATGTCATTGCGAGCCGCGAAGCGGTGAAGCAATCTCCGCACCGATGGGGGAGTACTTCGTCAGGCTAAAGCCTTCCTCGCAATGACATCAGCCTATTCCAGCGTCACAATATACCTGTGGATCAAATGCGCGTAGCGGTTTTGCAAACGAATGAAATGGTTTTGGATGGCGTCCGCTTCGGAGCCTTCCAGCACGAGGAAACGCCCTTTTTCCACACCTTCGCGCGCGATCTCGCGGCAGACGGCTTCGGTGATGAGTTCCGCCAATAACACCTGACCCTGCACGGTGGTGTCGAGGCGTCCGCTCCCATCCAGATAGATTTTTACCGAAGGCGCGGCGGTTGCGATGACGATGCTCGAATTGACGCGGTCAAAGTACACGCGCTGGCGCGGGTCGGTGCGGTCGTCGAAGCGGATGTCGGTGAAGAGGGCGTTGCTTCCGCGCATCGGCGGCGAGGGGATCGTTTCCTTTTTCGAATGTACCTGCACGATGGCTTGCGCGCGGTTCCTGCCGAGGTACGCCGTCACCGTGCCTTCGCTGCCCACCTGCCTGCCTTCCACTTTCACGCGCGCTTCGAGGATGTTCGGCTCGGTCTTGTGCGGCTTGAGCGTCACCAGCGGGGTGACGACGATCACTTCGGGGCTGTTGGAGATGACGGTTGCAGTGGAGTTCATGCGTCCGTTTTCGCTCAACCCAACCCGCAGGATGAGCGGGGCGGTCTGTCCCGTTTGGACGTAGGTGCGTTCGGGGAAGAATCCCATGCCCGATTCCGGAAGTTCGATCTGCTTGCGTTCGCCGCCGTCGCGCTGTTCGCGCAGTTCCGTCACCGCGATGGTGTTCAGTTCATGCAGGGCGCGGTCCAGTTTCTTGCGCAGTTTTTTATCCAGCTTGGTCTGCTCGTCGTGAATGGCGTGTTCGCGTTCCTCCTGAATGAGCGGCTCCAGTTTGGCTTCCACGGCGAGTTTCAACGCCTTCGCAAAAGGATGCGTCCAGTTGATGCCGTCGCGCGTGGCGGTCAGCACGGGCTCGTCGTTCTTCAACAGGTCATGCAGGTAATCGCACTGGATCGAGCCGTAGAAATACGCCGCGTAGGGGTCGTTCTCGAACTTGAGCATGGTCAGCGAAATGACGATGTCGCTGCTGATGACCAGCAAGCCGCCGTCGGCGTAATCGCCTTCCTCGCCGCGTGTGGATAACTGGATGCCCGACCGGAAGACTTCCAACTGTGCCTCGGCGGGATAGCCTTCGATGGGAAGCGTCTCCTCCAGCACTTTTTCGCCTCGCGGCGACTTGTAGCTGAGTACCTGTTCCTGACGCATCTTCACGCCCGAAGCCATGTCCCGCAAAATGATTCTGCGGTTTGGGTTGCTCATGATCGGGCGCAGTTCGAAATGACGCTGTAAATAGTTGCGCAGGTTGTTGTATTGCGGCATCTTCACATCGTCGCGCGAGACGACGATTTCGATCACTGTCCCGTTGCCCTGCGGAATGCCGTATTTCTCCCGCAAATCCGTCGTCGCGCGGATGGGATCGTCCAGGTCGAAGGTCGGCACGCCGTTTTTCAACAGCAGGGAACACGAATAGAAATTCGCGCCCTTGAACGAACGCACGTGCCCATACCCCAGCCCAAAGATGGAATCCTTCAAGCCGCGTCCCCACATGCCGCGCACGCGCTGGTCTTCCTTCAAACCGCTGGTCGCTTCGCCGTACGTGCCAACCACCCTGTCCATGCGTTTATCGGTCATGCCTTCGGCAAAGTCCCGCACGCGGATGACCGAGTTCTTATGCTTCCTTTGCACTTCGATGATCATCTCGCCGCTGGATGCGCCGCCCGATTGTTCCAAACGCGAATAACTGTCGTTGGCGTTGGTGATGATTTCCACCAGGGCGCGCATCACGTCTTTGCGGATCGCCTGGTCCGCCTGCTGGATCGCCACGCGGTCGGCGTACTGTAACTTTCTGCTGCTTACCATATAAACCTTTTATCTCTTCCTTGCGGGCTGCTTCGCCTGTGATCTCAATAAGGATGAAAAACTCGTTTCGCAAAAAGCGAGGAAATCGATCATGTCGCTTCGGTTCTGAATGCCTGCATAGCGCTTGTAGGATTGAACGTTTCGAGAGAGCGTCTCCGCCGAGGATTCCATCGTGGCGAAGAGCATATCCCGGAAATCGAATTCGCTGATTTTCGCCTTCTGCCCGGCTTTGCGATACTGGCGGTACGCATCCGACTTCTCCATCAGTTTGATGAACTTGTTCGCCTTTGCCTTCTCTTCTTTTGTCGCCTGAACAGGCGCAGTGGATGGAGTCGCTTTTTGCGGCTGGGCGCTTTTCCTGACGACCTTCGGCGCGGCGGGCTTCTTCTTTCTCTTCGACGGTTTTTTCGCCTCCTCCTTCACCGACGGCTGGATCGGTAGCGCGAGTTGCTGCGCCGCCTTTGCCTTTTTCTGTTTCGCTTTCGGCTTGGGGGCGGGCGTCTTCTTTTGCGGGGCAGGGGTCGCCTTTGGTTTCCGTTTTGCGGGCGCTTTCGGTTTCGGCGCGGGAGCCTTTTCCGGCTTCGCCTTTATGGGCGGAGTCTTCTTTACAGGTTTAACAGCCTTCGGCGCCTCCTGCTTCTTCGTTTTCTTCGAGGCGCTCTTTTTGGCTGGACGTTTCTTCGGCGCTTCCTTTTCTTTAACCGCCGCGCTTACCTTCTTCTTCGGAGCCTGCGTTTTCTTCACGGCTTTCGGCTTGGCAGCCTTTGGTTTTGTTTCCTTTTTTGCAGGCGCAAGTTTCTTTTCCGCTTTTACGGGCGCAGGCAGCGAAACACCCAATGCTTTGGCAACCCGCCGTCCCACTTGTTTTCCCTTCACCTTCAATTCAACCCCGTCGATGGGATTGCCTTTTATGTACTCTTTGGCTTCGTCGAGATAACGCGCCACCAGAGCCGAATCGGGCCAGTAGAAATAATTTGCCAATGAAAACCGGTGCGGGAACAAACGGAAGCAGTTCGAGACGATCTCCTCCATGGTCGCCGGAGTGTCCTCTCCCTGCAATATCAAAACGGCGAATACCACCAGTTCACGCGGCGGGATGTCCGCGTACTGATCCAATTTGAATTCGGAAAAATGTTTTTGAAGCGGCTGGGTTTCAGCGGGTGCTGTCGAAGTCATGAGTCTTTGAGCCTTTGCATAATTTGAATGACGCTATTTTAACTGATGTTGTCCCGCGCCCTGAAAATGGACTTGATTAAGGCTGTTCCTGATTCTTATATTCATAAACGGTCACGTTGTTTTCCGGATCCGAAAAGACCGCCACAAAGGCGACTGGTTCTGCGTCGAGAACTGAGAGATATTTTTCGACACCTTTATCCAGCTTCGTGCTTCGCGGCGACCCAAGCGGCGGCGCAATGATAATGTAGTCAATGCCCTGGTTATCCAGGTACTTCCTCAAATCCTGTCCCTGCTTCGGGAAGTTGATGGTCTTGCGCCGCACATGCGGGTACGACGGCACAGGCTCGTTCACCATCACGATGGCGTCGGGCGGGGCGTTCTCCGCCACCCAACTCGCGCCGATGGAAAGGTCGGTCATCTGGTTCATGACCGGGCTGCGCCAATCCTGAACGTTGCGCGCCAGCAGGATCAACGCGATAAGGACCGCCGCAACACTCGTGCCAAAGTTGATTCTGTTTCGATTGACTTTTTCCGCCGCCCAAGCCAGTCCCTGCAAAAAGTAGAAGTACAGCAAGGGGATGATGGGAATCAAGAACCGCGCTTTCACGCTTCCCACGCGCGGATTCCAAAATGCGAGAATGCCGAAAAGGTAGATGGCGGCATACACATCCAACGGTTCGATCCTTTTGCGCGACGCCGCTCCCAGGACGATAAAAGATAAGACCAGAATATTTAAAAGAGCGGGGATAAATTCCAGGTTGAACGCGCCCAGGTACGAGGTCAGGTTGGAGCCGAAGACGGGAATCAGCGATCCCGCCAGCGTTTCGTTGAAATATCCCAGCGCATTCGATCCCATCTGCCCGAGCTTTTCGGGGACGGAACTGTTGAACACCTGCGATTGATAGCCGCTGGAGATCAACACGCCGCTGACCCATCCCTGCAAAAGCGTGCCGGCGATGAACACTCCAACGACAATCCCCGTTTCACGGAAGCGGCGGGTGAACAGCAGAAAGATGATAAGCGCAAGGAACAAAGAAATTCCAATCGTCCGAATCAGTTGCGTGTAGAACGCGAGGAACGCGATCAAAGCAATGAGCCAGTCGCTCATCCTCCTCTCCCTCAGGGAGAGGGCAGGCTGAGGGCTGGGTTTCCAGTTGTCGAAAAGATATAACGCAAGCAGGGAAAAGAACAGGTATGCGGATTCAGACATCACCGTAACGGACGCGCCGACCAGCAGCGGATTCAACGCGACCAAGCCCGTGAGCATTTCAAGAAATGGGGAGGAAAGCCGCTTCGAGAAAATTTTATATGTCAATAAAATGGAAGACAATGAAAGAAGGAGCGAGAAGATTTTGAGAACCGAATAATTTCCCGGAAAGAGAAAGGTCAGCGGCGCGAGCAGAAGCGACCAGCCCGGCGGGAAGGCGCGTTCGATTTGCGGACGCGGGAAGTTGATCAGTTGATAGCCCTGTCCGCTGGAGAGGCTTTCGGCGAGGATGATGTAATGGGCGTCGTCGTAGGATGCGCCGATCTGGAGCGAGTCGAAGCGCATCAGTCCCAGCGCGGCGCTGACGAGGATAAAAACTACGAGGAGATGTTTCGAATAACGATAATGTTTTTGCATGGCGGCTTAATCTTATCAGGTTTGGGTGGGCGGATGAAACATTGGATGGGATACGCCTTATAATCAGCCAAAAAACAAAAGGATAAACCATGCAGTCAATCGTCATTATCGTTCTTATCGGTTTAATGGGCGGGATCGCCGTGGGGCTGCAAAGCCCGCTGGCAAGCATGATGAGTCAGCGATTGGGGACGCTGGAGAGCGTTTTCATCGTGCATCTTGGAGGGGCGCTGTTCGCGTTGATCCCGCTGCTGCTGTTTGGCGGCGGGAAACTGGCGCAATGGCGGGAGGTTCCCTGGTACGCGCTTGGCGCGGGCGTGTTTGGGCTGGTGGTGATCGGCGCTGTCAGTTACATGATTCCGCGCATGGGGGTTGCGGCTGCCATCGTCTCCATCGTTGCGGGACAGTTGCTCATCAGCACGATCCTCGATCATTTCGGCTGGCTGGGCGCGGCGCATCGTCCGCTGGAACTGTCGCGCATCGTTGGGCTGGGCGTGGTACTGGCGGGCGTTTGGCTGACGGTGAAGTAAAGCGTATAATCCGCGTATATCGAAAGGATTACCGGTATGATGAACAACCGCCAACTCGCAGATACGTTTACGCTGATCGCCAATCTCTTGGAAATCAAAGGCGAGATCATTTACAAAACCCTCGCCTATCGCAAAGCCTCCGAAAACCTGATGAGTCTTGGGCGCGAAGCGTCCGAGTATTGGAAGGAGGGCAAACTCGAAGAGATTCCCGGCGTGGGCAAAGCCCTCGCCGAAAAAATTGACGAACTGCTTTCGACGGGCAAACTCGGTTTTCTGGAGAAACTCAAAAAGGAAGTGCCGGAGGATTTGGCATCGTGGCTGCAAGTGCCGGGGCTTGGACCGAAGAAGATCGCCGCCATTTGGAAGACATTGAACATCACGACTCTTGCCCAACTCGAAAAGGCGGCGAAAGCAGGAAAATTACGCGACCTGCCCGGCATGGGCAAAAAATCGGAGACGGCGATTCTCGATGGGCTGGCGTCACTGGCAAGAAGGTCGGGGCGGATTCCGTTGGGGCGGGCATATCCGCTTGCGCAGGAGATCATCGGAGTCCTCAAGGGCGTGAAAGGAGTCGTCGCAGCAGAACCAGCCGGGAGTTTAAGAAGGATGCGTTCCACCGTCGGCGACTTGGACATCCTCGTCGCGGCAAAGGATTCGTCCGCAGTGATGGAAGCGTTTGTCAATCTCAAAGGCGTGAGCCGTGTGCTGGGGAAAGGCGAAACGAAAGCCAGCATCGAATTTACGGACGGCGTGCGCGCGCAGGTGTGGGTGCATCCGCCGGAAAAGTTTGGGACGGCTCTGCAATATGCGACGGGGTCGAAAGACCACAACGTGCAGTTGCGTCAACTCGCGCTGGATAAAGGATTATCTTTATCGGAACATTCGTTTACGAGGGTGAAAGGCGGCAAGGAAATCTTCTGCGCCACCGAAGAAGAGGTTTACAAAACGCTGGGCTTGCCGTGGATCCCGCCCGAATTGCGTGAAGACCGCGGCGAGGTGGAGGCGGCGAAAGCGAATAAACTTCCGAAATTGATCCAGGTGCAAGACATCAAGTCGAACCTGCAAACGCATTCCACATGGAGCGATGGCAAGTTAAGCATGTTGGAAATGGCGCGCGCGGCGGCGAAGCGCGGCATCGAGGTCATTGCGTTCACCGATCATTCGGCGGGGTTGGGCGTTGCGGGCGGCATGAAAATGGAAGACCACAAAAAGCAAGCCGCCGAGATCAAAAAGATTCAAAAGGAACTCCGCGATGAAATCCTGGTTTTGCATTCCACCGAAGTGGAGATCAAAGCCGACGGCACGCTCGATTATCCCGATGAATTTCTCGCCACGCTCGATATCGTGGTTGCGTCGCTGCATACCAGCCTGCGCCAGCCGCGCGAGAAGATCACACAGCGGTTGTTGAACGCGGTGCGAAATCCGAACGTGGACATCATCGGTCATCCGACGGGGCGTGAATTGATGCCAGAGCGGGAGGCGGCGGATATTGACATGGAAGCCGTGCTGCGAGCCGCGGCGGAATCCGGCGTGGCGATGGAGATCAATGCCCATCCCTCCCGCCTCGATCTTGACGATGGGCTTGCCCGGCGTGCCCGGGAATTGGGCGTCCTCCTCAGCATCAACACCGACGCGCATTCCGAAGGCGACTTGGATATGCTTCACTATGGCGTTGCCATCGCGCGCCGCGCCTGGCTCGAGCCGAAGGATGTCATCAATACGTGGTCAACGAAGAAGTTGTTGGATTGGTTGAAGAAACGAGGATGAGATGTTGAACTCATTTGCTCCGAACGATTCAGGTTCTTATATGGGGCTTAAACGCCGAATCCTTGGAAAGATAAAATCGTCGGGGATCACCGAACGGATTTCCGCGCTAGTTCAGGAAACATACGATGATGCGCTGAAGTCCGAAAATATTGTATTGAGTAAAGCCGAAAAAAACCATTTGATGGCGGATGTTTTGGACCGGTTGCTCGACGATGTTTCAAGCCGGATGAAAACGGATCAATGAAAACATTCTTGAAACCCTCCCTTGCAAAAAGTGTTGTTACGATTCTTTTGTTTGTCTTCTCCAGCTGGCTGTGGCGGATGTATGTAACATCAACCATTTCGGATACGTTTCCACACGGCTTTCCATTGCAATACTATCTTGGCTGGGGACCTTGTCCGCCAGGGCGGGTATGTTCTGAATTCAATGGATGGTATCTGGCGTTCGACCTTATATTTTGGTATTTTGTGAGCGCGTTCATTGTGACAAAATTTTGGAAAAACAAAAATTAAGCATGGAAAACAACAAGCGCATTGTTTTCATGGTCTCCGGCGCAATGGACAGCCTGTTGGGCGCGGCTGCATTGCTGCTTTATTTTGGAGTCCTGCCGTTCGATATTTCAAGTTGGGGCATCCCCCGCTGGATCATTGGCTTGATTGGCGCGGTGTTGTTCTTTTCGGGCATCGCCGTGTTTACTTATTTTTTGTCAAAGCCGGATACTTCCGAATAAATAGAAGTTTCGATTTGAGGGCACAAGGATGATGAAAAAACCGATTCCAGCAGAAGAAGTCCGCTTTTTCAGCGGGAGTTCGAACAAGGCGCTTGCCTCGAGCATCGCCAGTGAACTTGGCGTCCCGTTGGAGGATACCCGCGTCTCGCGTTTCAGCAACGACAACCTGTACATTCAACTGGGCGCGAGCGTGCGGTATCGGCGGGTCTATATCGTGCAATCGCTGTCACAGCCGGTGAATGACCATCTGGTGGAACTGCTGATGATGCTCGACATTGCGCGAAGCGCGGCGGCGTCCGAAGTCCATGCCATCATTCCGTATTATTCCTTCGGGCGATCCGATAAAAAGGATGCGCCGCGCATTTCCATCACCGCGCGGCTCGTGGCAGACCTGCTCAAAACCGCCGGAGCCACGCACGTGATGAGCATGATGTTCCATTCGCCGCAGGTGCATGGGTTCTTTGCCATGCCCACCGACCCGTTGAGCAGCCGCCCGGTCTTCAAGAAATACCTGGAAGCGCGCGACCTTTCCGGGTCGATCATTGTCTCGCCGGATATGGGACAGGCAAAGTCCGCGGCGCGGTTTGCAAAGAGCCTGGGGCTTCCCATTGCGGCGGGTAACAAGGAGCGCGTTTCCGATGCGCAGGTGAGGATCAACGGATTGGTGGGTAATCAAGTCCGCGGACACAAACGCGCGTTGATCTACGACGATGAGATCGCCACAGGCGGCTCGATTGACGAACTGAGCCGCCTGCTGATCGGCGAGGGGGTGGAGGATATTCTTGTGGTTTGCACGCACGGCGTATTCACGCATGGCGGACTCGAACGGTTGGCGGCGATCCCGCAGATCAGTGAGATAGTTGCCACGGATACGGTTTATCTGCCCCCTGAAAAGCGGCATCCAAAGTTGAGAATTCTTTCGGTCGCTTCGGTCTTTGCGGACGCCATTCGGCATAATCTAAGCCACGAAACCATCGGGGATCTGTTCGTTTTTGGCGAATAACAGGAGATATATGGAAGTCGTCATTAAACGCATTGAATCCGGCGAACGCGATGAATGGTTCAGGATGCGCAAGGGTATCTGGCCCGAAGCGCCGGATGAGTACCTGTTATTCGATATGGATGAGATCTTCGGGAGCGAAAAGGACGCCGTGTTCATGGCGTTTGTGGAGGGGCGTCCTGCCGGGATGATCGAGGCGCGCCTGCGGGAATATGCGGAGGGATGCGAGACCAGCCCGGTGGGGTACATCGAAGGCTGGTTTGTGTACGGCGAATTTCGCGGTTCGGGTGTGGCGGGGACGTTGACGCGCGCCGCGGAGGACTGGGCGCGGGAAATGGGCTGCACGGAAATGGGTTCGGATACGTGGCTGGATAACGAAGCCAGCATCCGCGCGCATAAGAAACTCGGCTACCACGAAGCGGAACGGCTTGTGCATTTCGTCAAGCAGTTGTAGGGGAGGAAAATGCCCGGGAGACAGGACAGGTTTCGGGTCGGTGGGAGGCGGGAAAGTCGTGTTGTATTCCACCATTCTGACATATAATTAGGTTGGTTTTTTCATTCATGGTTCATGTTCTTATGATCCATGATATTGGTTTGTGGAGGATTGGCGGACGCGGCATGAGCATTCGTCTTCGGGTAGCGCTTCCATATTTGTTGTTGACCGTGGTTGTGTCAATTATCGGGGTCTATGTGGTGACGCGCCTCGTAACCGGGACGATGAGGGAGCGGCTTACAAACCAGTTGTTGGAGGCGGGCAGGGTGGTTTCTGATTATTTTGTGCGGCAGGAACAGCGGCATGTTTTGGAGGCGCGCCGGATTGCATATACCGAGGGGGTGGCGGAGGCGGTGAGGAACAGGAACGAGCCGGCGGTGTTGGAATTGACGCGTCCGATTTTCGGGGAAGGGGGGATCGATAATTTGATTTTGATCTCACCCCAGGGCGGGGAAGTGGTTCACTTTATTATGGGTGCGGCGGGCGAGGTGCGGCAGGTGGAGCAGGATACAGGCGCGGCGCTTTCCCCGATTGCGGCTCCTTTTTTGGCGGAGCGCAATCCGGGCGCTTCCCCAGTCCGCGCTTTGGGAAGGAATTCCATCGATCATGAAGTTTATTACTACACCGCCCTGCCGATCTCGCTGAATAATCAATTCTATGGGGTGGTGATGGTGGGGACGTCCCTGCGGAAACTGCTGCCCGAATTGAAAAGCGTTGCCCTTGCCGATGTTGTCGTATACGGCAATGATGGGCAGGCTGTTGCGGCTACGCTTGGCTCGGGCAGGGCGGAAATTTTGGACAGGCTTTCGATATCGGGGGATGTGTATCGGGAGGTCATATTTTCCGAAAACTATGTTGCGGGGGATAACTTCCTTTTGGACGGGCGGTACTATACGCTGGCGCGCGCGCCTTTGCAGGTCGGCAGCGACCGGATCGGCGTGTTTGGGGTGGTTCTGCCGCTGGAGTTCGTGATTCAATCCGGTGAGGACAGCCGCACGACCTATGTCCTGCTGTTCACTCTCGTTATGCTGGTTGTGATTGGCATCGGGTTCGTGGTTTCCAGGACGATCATCGTACCGTTGTATTCCCTGGTCAACACATCGCTGGCGATCACGCGGGGCGACCTTGACCGCCGGACAGGCATCACAGCGAAGGATGAGATCGGCACGCTTGCCACCACGTTCGATGAGATGACAGCGCGTCTTCAGGAACGCACGGTCGAATTGGAACGCGCGAACGAGATCCTCCAAAGAATCGACAAAACAAAGACCAACTTCATTCAAATCTCCGCGCATGAGCTGCGCACTCCCCTGACGCTGATCATGGGGTATTCGCAAATGCTGGAGGAGGATGCAAAGAACGACCCGGAAATGTTGAAACTGGCGCAGGGAATTCTGGAAGGCTCCGAGCGCATGGCGGATGTGGTGGAAAGCATGCTGGATGTTTCACGTATTGACAGCGACGCGCTTTTCCTGAAAAGAACCAACCTGGAATTGAGTCCGCTCATCCGCAAGGTGTGGAAAGGTTTTGCGAATGCGCTCGAGGAGCGAAAGATCGAATTCGACACGGACGGGTTGGAAAAACTCCCCCCGATCTCCGCAGACTCGGATATGCTTCAAAAGGTCTTTTATCACCTCATCATGAACGCCATCAAATACACCCCGGATGGCGGGCAGGTGAGGGTAGTCGGCGCGTATCTCAACGGCGTCGAGCCGCCTCAGGTGGAAATCGCTGTTTGCGACACAGGCATCGGCGTTGACCCGGCGATGAAAACCTTGATCTTCGAAAAATTCCACCAGACCGGCGAAGTGTTGGTACACTCGTCCGGCAAAACAAAGTTCAAGGGAGGGGGACCGGGGCTTGGGCTTGCAATTGCGCGCGGCATTGTCGAAGCGCATGGAGGATGGATCCGGGTCGAAAGCCCCGGTTACAATGAAGAGACATTCCCCGGAAGCAAATTTATCGTTTCGCTTCCCGTGCAAAAAGATGCGGCAGGCGGCGCATGAGTAAAAACGAACACAGACGCCGCGATTGGAGCCTGCTGATTTTTATTGTTCCGCTTGGCATATTATTGATGCTGATCGCCGGGCAGCTCGCCATTCGCATCCTGCCGAATTGGAGCGTGAGCGCGGGAATGCAATCCAACCTGAATCCCGAACCATTCTTCGCCCAGCCGGTTTTCCTGTTTCGACCACTCGCCCCGCAAATTTTGACGCCGCCATCATGGGAGGACAACTATCTCACCCCGCAGGATGTTTCCTTCCCCCCGTTTTTTGTGATCGCCGGAACCGCCTCGATCTCGCCGACGCCTGCTTCGCCGACCCAGACAGCTCAGCAGCCTCCAGCCGCCTCTGCTACGACCGGATCCGCTCCAACACAAACGCCTTCCAATGTCCCCACCGCCGCGTCAACGGGAACCCCCGTTCCGACCAATACTGCCACAGCGACATCCACCTCCACGCGCACCGTCACCCCGTCTCGCACGCCGACCTACACCTCCACGCGCACCGTCACCCCGTCTCGCACGCCGACATCCACAAACACTCCCACTTCCACCAATACCCCAACCTTGACGGCGACGCCGACAGGTTTCCCCTCCACGCCCGACCCTACATGGACTTTGGTCCCTTCCGACATCCCCATCGGCGACCCGGATGGAACCGAACACAGCATCCCGCAAGGATCGTATACCGTCATTGATTTGGGCAACACCCCCATTGAGGTGATTGGAACATCACACACGAATTTTGACCTTAGTTATTACGAGATGGAATATTATTATGGATCAATTGGATCAGGCACGATTCGATTCGATAGCGTTGCGTTGGGTATATCGAAACACCCTGATGCGCATGAATATTATCTGGTCTTTTTCTGGGGCAATGGGGAAATTGACTACAACTCCAATGTGTGGACTTTTACAGAGATTGACAATCAAACCATCCCGATGAGCGCTTTGTATCCCTTCCCTGGCACAGGGATTCTTGTGGACGTTGATACCGCTCCAAGCGCGCCACCCCCGGGCGTCTACCCCTATCTCGTTGTGATTTCCCCGATAACAAATAACAAGGATGACGAGATGCACGTGGACTCCATTCAATTGGTGAACGTGCCGCGTTAATCTCTGTTTTAGTTCTCTACCGTACATTTGAGAATTGGGACGCAGATGAACGCAGAAAAACGCAGATAAATTCATTAAAAAAACAGCGAAATCAGCGTTTGTCAGCGTCCCACATGGGTTTTGTACGGTAGAGAGGCCCGAAAAAGGGATTCATATCCGCGTTTTCCGCGCTCGTCCGTGTCCTGATTTTAAGAGTGTAAAGCAATCATCCGGAACGATTGGAATTCAACTCATCGAACTTTCTGCGCGCTTCACGGATGTCATCCCACATCAGCGCTTTGGGCGAACCCGGCTCGCGCGATTGATTCCTTAACAAATAGGACGGATGAAAGATCGGCATCACCCAGCGTCCGTCCAATTGAACCCACTTTCCGCGCAGGGTGGTAATCCCCGTCCTTTGCAATATCGACTGGCATGCCACGTTGCCTGTCAGAAGAATCACCAGCGGGTCGATCATGCGGATGATCTCGAAGACGAACGGACGATAATATTCGATCTCGCGGTCATTCGGCTTGCGGAACGATTTACCGTCGTCGCCCGGCGGCATTCGGAACACCGAATTGGTGATGTACACACCCGCTTCGGGGTCGAACTCCGCCGCCTGTAGGATTTTGTCGAGCAGCTTTCCGGCAGGTCCCACGAACGGCTTTCCCTGAATATTTTCCTGCGGCCCGGGCGCCTCGCCGATGAGCAGTAATTTTGCATTCGGGTTCCCGCGGCTGATGACGACGTTCGTACCCGCATCTGCCAGCGGATCGTCCTTCATTCCCCGAATTGCATCGAGGACATCATCAAGAGATTGGTATTGCGGCGATTTGTCGAATAGATTGGATTGTGACATGGCTGGATAATTTTATCGCATCATGCGTTGATTCATCCGCGCTTCACACCCCGACTTTTACTTGTTCCTTGCCCCCAATCCTTATCCTCGCTGTCAGCGGGTTTTGCCCGCGTGGGATTCCGAAAAAAACAAAATGACCTGCCAGTATATGCTGGCAGGTCATCTCGAATGTTACGGTTTAGTAAATGTCACGCACGGTGTTGTAGACGTTGAATTTTCCGGTCGGCGTAATCAAATCGGGGATACGGGTGATCTCTGCCAAAGTTGCATCGTCATAGACCACGATCTCGCCTGTCTTGCCGGGCTGGTCGGCGGAACCCCAAATGCTTACCCAAACTTCCGTGCCATCCTGGTTGTATTCAAAATGGACGGCGCGTCCGTAATCGGCGGCTTCCCAGCATTTGTGAACCTTGGTCGGGTCCGCCTTTGCCACCACACAAACTGTCCGTTGGATCTTCTCGTCCGAGTTCAGCACGAAGTCAACCCAAACCCATTGGCTGTTGGGGTGTGTCTTGACGAACAAGCTGCCTGCCCCGGGGAGTTCGATATCGCGCACAACTTTCCACGCGCTGTCAGGGTTGCCTTCGGGGTCTGTGCCAATGGCAATCAGAGATGGGGCGCTGAGATGAGGCGTGCTCCAAACGGGACCAAATTCAGGATCGATCCAGTTCGCGCCGCGCCCGGGGTGCGGGACTTCGGGGGTATCCACCAGGGCGGTCAGTTCGCCGTTTAAAGCATCCACCACAGCGATTTTGTTGGACTGATTCGCCGCCACAAGGAAGTAACGCTTGGAGGCGTCCCAGCCGCCGTCATGCAGGTACAACGCCGCATTGATCATCTTGATGGTGGGATTCTTCGGGTCTTGATAGTTGACCATCCATACCATGCCGGTCTCTTTGACATTCACGATCCATTCCGGCTTGTATTCGGAGGAGATAATCGCCGCCACACGCGGATCGCCAACGTAGGTATTGGTATCGGATGTGTATCCGCGCACGCTGACGACCTTGAACGGTTCGAGCGTTTCGCCATCGAGAATGGTGAAGTGCGAGGGCCAGTAACAACCGACGATGGCGTATTCGTCTCTAAAGTCGCCCAGTTCGCCGTGATATTTGCTCACCTCCACCGAGCGGGCGTCGTAGCAGGTTTGCACTTCGGCAACTTTGTCGGGGATTTCCATCCACAGGTCTACCAGCGCGAGTTTGCCGTCGCGCCCAATGACGTAGACATAACGCCCGGTGGCGGACATGCGCGAGATGTGGACGGCGTACCCGGTATCCACTTTGGCGACTACTTCATAGGTATCACCGTCGATGATGGCGACCTGCCCGGCATCACGCAAAGTGACCGAGAAGTAGTTTTCCCAATTGCGCGTAGTCTGAGGCGCGGTGGGGCGGTCTTCCGGCTCAACAAGCACTTTCCATGTGGCTTTCATCTGCTCCATGGACATTTCCGGCGGAGCAGGCGGCTCGTTTTGCAGGTACTTCGCCATGATGTCAGTCTCTTCCTGCGTGAAGAAGCCCTGCTTGCCCCAATCCGGCATGCCCTTGGCAGTACCGTTGTAAATGATCGAGGAGAGGGCAAGCGTTCCTTTTTGCAGAGTCAGGTCCGGGGTCAAAGCGGGACCCGTCGCCCCTTTGCGCATGGTTCCATGACAGCCCGCGCATCTGTCGAAGAAAGTTTGCTTCGCCCATGCAAAGTCATCATCACTTAATGAGACATCCGCGCTGGAGGTATCCACCGCCACATCTTTGCCTTCCATAAGGGACGCGCCGTCAGGCAGGGTGATAAGATATCTGGTAATCAAGCTGAGTTCCGTGCCGGAAAGCGTATCGCCGAGCGATGCAGGCATCAGCCCTTGCTGGCATACCCCAGTCGGGCATTCGGGCGCGACGAATATATCCGGCTTCAATACCGATTCAAGGATGTACTCCTCGGCGGTCTTTGCCTTGCCGGTATAGGCGCTGTCTGCCAGATGACTTTCCGCTACTGTAGAAATGCTCGAAAGGTCGGGACCAATAGTGCCAACCGCGCCGGGAATTCCGGGAATCGCGTGACATGCGCCGCATCCGCCTTTGGTGAAGGCATCCACCACTGCCTGCGGTTCCAATTCAACGGCTTCCAATTGCTGCGGTTCTTCCGATGGGGCGCATGCCCAAAGAATCATAACGACCCCCAAGAATAGCAGGGCTATTCCAAATTTGGTTTTCATATCTGCCTCTCTCTAGTTTTTGTGGTATTTCTCACAAAATATACACAGGAAAGAGGACAATTTCTGTGATAAAAATCACAGTATAGGGCTGCCGTTTGCAAAAAAGAAAGGCGTTGACGAGACTGCTAAAATGTCTTTTCCAAGACGTTTCGATTTTCCCTCTTCCAGACCTCCGAAGCCTGGAAGGCTTCGGAGGTCTGACGATTTGCTAAAGCGACTGCAAAAACTCCCTTACCGTCTTGTGATAGCCTTCCGGGTCTTCGTCGCGGATGGTGTGGCCGCAATCGGGGAATTCCACCAATTGAGTGTTCGGACGTCTCTTTGCCATTTCGCGCGCGTGCTCCGTTTTTAGCGCCCAGCTTTTATGACCGTTCAATAACAGGGCGGGGCAATCCGAGCCAAGCCAGTCCGCCCACCAATCGCCCTTGATACGTTCCTGCGATTGAATCAGTGAAGCATGGTTGAACCGGAAGCCCCAGCCGTCTTCGTATTCCACGAGGCTTTCCAGAAAATACGGGTCGCCTGCTTTGAATCCCTTTTCTTCGAGAAAGGAAATGACTTCTTTGACGGATTTGAAGCGTTCCTTCCACTCCATCGTTGAAAAGACGGGAATGCCGGTTGTGCGCGCCCCCGCTTCATCCACAATCATCGCGCGGATGTGCCCCGGATAGCGGGCGGCAATCTGGTAGGTGTTTATCCCTCCCAGCGAGTGACCCAGCACAATCGCGGGCTTCAAACCGAGTCTGTCAATCACTTGTGCCGCGTCGCGGATGTAACTTTCGCGCGAAAATTCTCCAGGGTCGTCACTCCAGCCGTGCCCGCGCTGGTCGAGCGCGATAACGCGCCACGAATCGCGGAGCGCATCTGCCAGCCCGGCGAACATGCGCGCGCACCCGAAATGTCCGTGCAAAGCGAGCAGGGGAGCGCCGCTCCCGCCGAAATCGAGATAGGAGAGGCGGATGCCATCAAGTTCAATGAAATGTCGTTGCGTCATGATTGGTTAATATTTGCGTGTGTTTACTTTATCAATACAAACAACGTGATGATCGCCAACTGCGCAAGCGGATAATAACTGGCATTATCGAACAGTTTCGCGGCGAAACGCCCTTCGCTTTGTTGTTTGAAGAGTTCGTACCCCGGCTTCAGGAGCAGGAGGAGTCCTGCCAGCCCGCTGAGCAGGAGATACAACCAGTTCAGAGAGAGAGGCGAAACGCGCGGCAGAAGCAGACTGACGACAACGGTCAGACTGAGGGTGAGCAGGACAATGAGTCCCGCCGCTTGCGTGCCGAGTTGCAGGGGAATGGTCTTGGCGTGGACGCGCTTGTCTTCCACGGTGTCGTTCCAATCCGCAGGGACGTTCTGCCCGCCGATCTCCCAGAAGAAGACCCATGCAAGCACCAAAAGCACAAGCGAAAGCGCGGGAGCCGGGTCCACGACGTAGATTGCGGCGATGGGTCCGCTCGATTTGACCAGCCCGCTGACGAAGGTTCTCAAATAAGTGACTTTGAGCAGAAGGCAATAGATCACTTCGAGAATTGCGGCGGCAACCAGAATAACAATAATGAACGGATTGAGCATGTACGAGCCGATGAGCGCCAGCGCGAACCAGCCCGCAAACCATAGCGCGCCGCTGCGATAACTGAGCGCATTCTGCGCCAGCGGATAGCGCAGGTCGGACGCCTCGACCGAATACCCGGCGTTGATTCCCCCCACAAATTTTTCCTTGTCCACCACGATGCCGACAAGATCGTTCAAGGCATAGACGGCGGTGTACGCCGCAAACGCCGTGAACAGTGAAAGCGCAATCGTCCACAATGAGGGAAATTCACCCAACCAAAGAAGGGCGACAAACCCCGGCATGGCAAGGTCCAAAACTCCGTGTGTTGTGCGGGAAAGCGCGAAGAAACGTTTCATTGAAAATATCTCCAATCCAATGACATATTTATTTTTTGAAATGCGCCATGTAATTTACATCTTCCCTGCCGGGCGCGACCTTCCAACTGCCGGTGAACGGGTTATACATCAGGCTGGCGAGGCGCGCAAAATCCAGCCCAGCCTGGCGGTTCCATTCCTTCATTTCAATCGGGCGGATCAGCTTCGAATAAGTATGCGTGCCGCGCGGAAGCAGGCGCAAAATATATTCGCCGCCGACGATGGCAAACAAAAACGCCTTGGGCGTGCGGTTGATGGTCGAGAAGAATGCATGTCCGCCCGGCTTCAACGCCTGTGCGCAGGAAGCGATCACCTTCGCAGGTTCCGGCACATGCTCCAGCATCTCCATGCAAACAACCGCGTCATACGTCCCGGCTTCCTTTTCAGCGAGATCGTGGATGCTTTCGTAGCGATAATCAATTTGCAGACCCTGACTCTGCGCGTGCCTCTTTGCGACTTCAATGGACGCCTCGGACAAGTCCAAGCCTGTTACCCGCGCCCCAGCTTTTGCCAACGCCTCAGAGAGAATCCCGCCGCCGCATCCCACATCCAATATCTTTGGGTTCGGAGCGGCGAGCTTTTCCATGATGAAGTTCGTCCGCAGAGGGTTGATGGTATGGAGCGTGCCCATCTCGCCTTTTGGGTCCCACCAGATCTGGGAGACCCGGTCGAATTTTTCGATCTCGTTATTGTCCGCGTTTTCAAATGATTTCATGTTCGATGTTTATCCGATCTTCTAAAATTTTCACAGCCGATTCGATCTCGTCCGCGTTGATGTCGTTGAGGAAGACACAGCCGCCGATGCCGCGCGGCATGGGGACGCGCTGAAGTCCGTTTCGGTGGTAGGTACGCTCCGTCAGCGAAGCCCAGAGCAGGCCCGGGTCGAGGAGCGAAGCGTTCAGGTCGATGCCAAGCGTATCGGTCAGGTGGAAGATGCGTCCCATTTCCTCTTCGGTTAAGAGATTGCGTCCCCGCGCGATCACCGTCGAGAGGAGGATATCCAGCAGGACGGCTTCACCGTGCAAGAGATGCGCTTCATGCCGCGTCTCCAAGCCGTAACTGAAGGTGTGACCGAAATCCACTTTGCGGGCGAGGTCTTCCTCGAAGAGGTTCGGTTCGAGTTCCTCCAACATGCCTTCGATGGCGCGGTCTAGGATGGCGCCACCGTGTTCGTCCTGGAAATGGGCGTCCACGCTTTGCGCGCCGCGCGTTTCGAGCAGGTGAAAGAGACAGGGGTCTTTGATGACGGCGAGTTTGATGATCTCACACACGCCGTTCAGGATGTGGCGGCGTGGGAGGGTGAGCAGGAAGGATTTGTCGAGCAGGACCATTTGCGGCGCGTGGAAGGCGCCAAGGCGGTTTTTGTTGCCGTTGAAATTGAAGCCGGTCTTGATGCCGATGGAAGCGTCCACGTAGCCCATGAGAGTGGTCGGAACTTTGATGTAGGGCACGCCTCGGCGGTGACTGGCAGCGACGAACCCGACCAAATCGGTCAACACGCCGCCGCCGATGGCAATGATCGGCTCGTCGCGGCGGTGGATGGGGAAGAGGTCCAGTTCGTGCGCGATGGCGAGATAGTGGTCGAGGGTCTTGCTTTCTTCGCCGCCGGGGAAGGTGACGATCTTTGCCTCCACATGATGATAGGCAAAGTATTCGCGGATGGCGGCGGAGTAATGTTTTTCCACGTTGCTGTCCACCACCACGAAGCGGCGGGCGTCTTCGATGCGCCCGGCAGAGAGCAGCGCCCAGTTCTGCGGGTGGAACAAGTTCGAGGTGTTGACCACCTCGTATTCGATCAGATGTTGAAATGTAATTTTTCGCGCGCTCATTCTTTCCCTCATACCACCTGATGCCAGTTTTCCCTGGCATCCAAAATGCGGCGGGCGAGCGCCTGCGCCATTTCAAGGCTGTGGTTCTTGTAATTGCCGCACTGCTCGATGTTGGCGTACGGCACTTCCATTGCGGATAGAATGTCGTTCAGGATTTTTTCATACACATCCATGATGGCTTCAGCGCGTCCTTCGTTGAGAAGGATCAGGTAGAAACCAGTCTGGCATCCCATCAAGCCGATGGAGATGAAATTCTGCGGCATGTATTTTTGAAAACCCCACAAGAGAAAATGCTCGAAGGAGTGCATCTCTGTGGCGGATAAAAAGGTCGAGTTGGGCTGGTTGATGCGCAAGTCAACCGCGTACACCATGTCGCCTGCGCCGCCTGGCGTTGCGGCGCGCAGTTTAACGTGCGGCGCCTTTAATTTGCGATGATCCAATTCCCCAACTGTACCGGCCTCCCAGCCGAGTTGAGTAACGTCTGTCATAACTCTCTCCTGTATGTGTTGTATTGCGACATTCATGTCGCGTTGCGCGCAAGATACCCTTCGACAGGCTCGGGGCGGGAATCTTGCGGTACGATTTATACAAACTGTGACAAATGCTTGTAACTATCCGCGAGCGCCTTCTCCCACGAAGCGACGTGGTGATAAAGTTCAACCGAGGCGTATCCGGAAAAGCCGTTGTCGGTCAATGCCTTGAAACTGGCGGCAAAATCCATCGTCCCTTCGCCGGGGATTTCATGGAAGTGGACGATGCCGGTCAGCGTGTTCGCCGCCATTTTATCCATCAACAACTTGCCGCTTTCATCCTTTGCGCTTCGCAAATAGATGATGATGGGGCGCGCGCGTTCGAGTACGTCGTAACTCAACCCCGGCACGGAGATGAGATAGACGAAGATTTCGCTCTCGAACGGGGACTGACCCGCATACAGGCTGTTGTAGTCCACGAAGGCGGGGGGCTGGGTGATGTTCACCGAACCGAGAATTGATTCGATGAGATTCTTTCGTTTTGCATCCGGCATTTCATCATGGAAATAGATCGGATGGTCGGGATCTACCAACAGGTACTCCGCAGTTTCGGGGAAGTAGACCAGATATTTGGCGAAGTTCAAATCCATCTTAAGGTCGTCCGCCCATTTGATCAGTTTCAGGTTGTAGCCTTCCTGCGAATCGGAGACGTGCAGGAATTTCGCATGAGGCGCGGCTTTGCCCAACGCTTCGAGGTAATTCTGCTCGGAGCAGTAGTTGTGATTCAGGTCAAGGTGGAGTTGGAGGCGGGGCGAGTTGACTTCATTGACAAGGCTGATGCCCTGCTCGAGCGTCTCGATGTACATGCCGGGTTCCGGCTCGATCAGCAGGGTGATGTCTTCGTCGTCATGCAGTTCTTTCAGGCATTGATGGATGCTATCCACCAGCAGTTCGCGCGGATTGACGGATGGGTTGCTGACGTGTTCATCGCGGATGAATCCGCTTCCAAACGTGACGAGAGGCACGTTCAGCTTTCGAGCGACTCGGATTCCGCGCTTGACCAGGTCGATGCGGCGTTTGCGCCCCGCCAGATCGGGGCTCATCAACGAAGGCTCATGCGGGCGTTGTGGAGTGAAAAAATGCGAAGCGGTTGAGACGCAGGCGGCGGTTACCTCAAGCGAATCCAGACGCTTTTTGACTTGTTCGAGATATTCGTCAGTAATGTCGAAGGGGTTGAACTGGTCGCGGTGGAATGAGAGTTCGATGCCCGGATATCCCGCCTGATCCACAACTTCGATGGAATGTAAAAAATCCAGGTTGGTTAGTCCAAATGTGCTGTAACTCAGTTTGATCATGGTATTGCTCCAAAAACAGATACTTTCCCTGCCGCCGGCGTGGAAAACCGCCCTTGCACGGAAACCGAATCCGTTCGGGCAGTGCGGCGTGTTTGTTGTTGGCGACGATTTTTTAGACGAGGCGTCCGCGCCCCGTATTATTGACAATTTGGGATTTTACCATGCGCTTGTGACGAATCATGCAATCAAATCTGAAAGCGGTGGGGCAGTTTCTTCGGTTCGTTTAAATTGTATCGCTTGAGTTATCAAAAGTAAAAGTCGAAATTTGCCTTGGGCTTGTCTCAATAAATCATGTCGCTTGGTTGGAGGGTGCCTTTCCCATAAGCGGCACGGCAATAAAGAAACAAGAGATTTTGGAGTCTGTAAAAATACAAGCTTCCTCATTCTTTCCCAAGCAATCTTCCCATTGTCTATGGCTTTCTCATTATCGCTTGACAAAATCAATTTTTGGACACGGAAGACACGGAATTCTTCGTGAAAAACGAAAAAATCCGTTCATTCCGCGAAATCCATGTACAAAGAATGCCCAAATCCAGACTTTGAGAAAACCATACCTATTGTCGGGGGAGCGCTCAAAAGTTGTTAGGTAGCGATGGGTAAAGCGGCGCGTTTGGAAGCCAAAATATCCCATTGTCCACTGAGCCAAGCAGCGCGCGCTTTAGC
>JAGUZU010000076.1 GCA_020060625.1 Anaerolineales bacterium
TCAACTCTTGCATTCTGGTCGGCTGCCCTGCTGGGAATATGCGCCGCTTTGTACGTCTGGAACGGGTTGACCGCCAAATTCTTCCTCGGCGATTCCGGCGCGCAAACCATCGGCTTTTTACTGGCTTCCTTTGGGATCATGTACACCCCGCTCGACCGCAGCCCTGAATCCTCCTGGATCGTTCCCATCATGCTGCTGGGAGTTCCGATCTTCGACACCTCCCTTGTAGTGTTGTCCCGTATCCGCCGGGGGCAACGAATAGGGAGCGGCAGGCGCGACCATACTTATCATCGCCTGATCGCTTTGGGGTTTTCCCCAATACACGCCGTGCTGGCGACGCATCTCGCGGCATTGACAATCGGCTGTCTTGCATACGCAACCCTTTACCTGCCGCCAATCACCGCGTTGATATTCTTTTTTGCCGCGCTGCTGTGCGGATTAATGTTTTTACTCTGGCTCGAGCGAAAACCCACGTTAGACTCCCCGGCTCAGGAAAAAGACCGTGCGTAGGGTCTCAAAGTTCGCTCGACGCTGGAGTGAGCCAGCCATGCGCCTCCCCGCTTATGGATTATTCCTGGCGCTGAGCGCCGCGTTCCCCTTGTTTGCAATCCTCAATTCCCCTTCGGATTCGAAAAACGCTTTCGTTCTCGGATACTCGTTCGAACGGACGCTGCTGAGCGTTGGACTCATCTCGATCATCGCGTCGCTTCTTTTCCTGACCTCGAACCTGCTTCGCCAGCCCGGGCGGTCTCTCCGCCTTTGGGAAAAGCTCTTCACACGAAAGGGATTTGGCAATGCGTTGACATGGCTGACACTGACCGGTTTTATCGCGTGCTGGATTGCGTTATTCATGCCGTCGTATCGACTCCCCGGAAATTTGGCGGGATATGCTGCCGGGTTGTATCCTGTTATTGCCTGGCTGGCAGTTGTCGGCGCGGTCACGATGCGGATACTCATCCGCGAACGCAAACAGGAATCGATATCCGCTGTCGTATCCGAAAATAAATCAGCCCTGCCGGCGGCGCTGATCGTTTTCGCGCTCCTGCTGTTGACGGGCATACTGGCTTTCACCACCGGCATTGGCATTCGCCAGCCCGAAGATTATTGGTACGGAGCCGGCGTGCCTGTGCTGGGGCTGCAAATCCTGTTTTCGTCGATCGCGGGCGCGGCAGTTTTGCGGATGGAACCCAAATTAAATAATAAATTCGATCTTCTGATGTGCGTGGTCTTGTGGGGCGTCACGGCATGGCTTTGGGTGCGCGAGCCGCTCGGCGCAAATTATTTTTTCCCGGATACAGCCAGGAACGATATCCACCCATATTCCGACAGCGCCACGTTCGACCTCGGCAGCCAATTCGCGTTGATTGGGCAGGGATTGTTCAATGGGCAATATTTCGACCGCGCGTTATACAGCGCCTTCCTCACATTCCTGCATGGAATCGCCGGGCAGGATGTCGAACGGCTCATGAATGTTCAGGCGGTTGTGTTTGCCGTCTTTCCAATCATCGTTTACCTGCTCGGCAGGGAATTGCACAGCCGCGCCCTGGGCGTCTCCGCCGCGCTGTTGATCGCATTGCGCGGCGCAAACGCAATCATTGTCTCAAAATGGGTGGACACCGCCAGCCCCAAGATGATGCTGACAGACTTTCCCACTGCAATTGGCGTGGCGGCATTTATGCTGTTCGCCATAAAATGGATGAAGGAACCGCAAAAAGTTCACCTGGCGGTGTTGACGGGCGGCATGCTTGGTTTGACGATCATGCTCCGCACTCACGCGCTTTTGCTGCTGCCGATGGCGTTGTTCTTCCTGTTCGCCTTGATAAGACCCCGTTTGAAGATTGCCGCGCTGGGTTCCCTGCTATTGATAATGGGGATGTTGTTTTCCACTCTTCCGTGGGATATTCGGAATCAACCCAATGGCGCTCCCATGTTTTACATTTACTATTACCGCATTGAATTGATTCTTCGGGAGCGTTATGGAATAAAAAGCGGCGCATCCGTTTCCCCGGATGATATGAATGCGCCAGCCCGTCAGATTTCACACCTCAGGTCTGCGCCGGGGGAAAAATTCATTGTGATTGCCAATGACGATCTGTGCAATTCCCGCGTTTGTTCGGTTGTCAATCATTTTATTCACAATTTCATGACTTCCGTTACATTTCTTCCTGTTTCGTTCCAACTGGACGATCTATGGAATACAGTCAAACTGACTGTACCGTTTTGGAAACCGGATTGGGCAGGCAGCGGGCTGGGCGCGTCAGCGTTGGGCATATTGACCGCAAATTTATTTATCATTTCCGTGGGCTTTGGAGCAATGTGGGGGCGAAGCAAGTATCTGGCATTATTACCCGCATTCATCTTCCTGACTTACATTCTATCCAATGCGTTTGCTTTTACATCCGGCGGACGCTATATCGCCCCGGTTGATTGGATTGTCTGCGTTTACTTCATCGCAGGTTTGCTGCATATCGCCTCCCCGTTTTTAAAGCGGATCGGCGCCATCGCGCCGCTTCAATCCAGTCCCAGGGAAAACGAAGCGGTGGAATCGCTTCAAAAACCGTCAGCCTGGAACAAACGAGTGATCGGTTCGCTGGTTCTTGTGTTTGCGATTGGCTCCTTAATTCCAATTGCCGAAGCGCCGTTTCAGGAGCGGTATGAAAGAAAGAAGCCGGACGAAGTCCTCGCCATGCTCGAACAGGAAGGCTGGCTGGAAAAAGCGCGGTTGAGCAAGGACGAATTGACCGAATTTTTGACCGATCCCCAGGCGCATTTGATTACAGGCAGATTGCTCTACCCGCGCTACTATCCGGGCGGCGCAGGCGAGCCTGACAGCAGCTACCCTTACACGCCATTGGAATATTCGCGTCTGGTATTTACGATCATTGGACCCTACACCACTGACGCCAGAGGCGTCATCATCCCGGGTTTGAAGCCAAATTTTCCCCTTCATGCCGCAGATGTGGTGGTGTTGGGCTGCCAAAATAAACAATTTTTCGACGCCCTCATCGTTTTTGCGCTTTCCGAGCCCGGCTACATTTATCACCGTTTTCCCGAATCCCCGCTGCAATGTCCGCTGCAAACGCCCTGACCGTTTGAATTTGCGCTTCCGACGCGTCGGCTTGAACGGAAATTATCTGTTAAACTTGCGCTTGCCTTCCAAATAAATTGACCTGCCATGAACGCCAGCCGCCCCATGTTCCTCTTCTACTTCTCCATCAGCCTCGCCATTGCTTCCAGCGCCTTTTATCATTTTGCCGCCAAGAGCACCCCGCACAATGTCAACTTCGCAGTCTCCCTGCTGGTGACGTACGCCGTCGCATTCGCAGTCACCTTGTTCGGCTTCCTTTTCTTCCCAACAACAAACATCGCGGCGGACTTAAAGGAACTCAACTGGGCAAGCATCGGACTCGCCATTGCCATCGTCGGCATCGAATTCGGTTTTCTGCTTGTCTATCGCTCCGGCTGGAATTTGGGAATCGCGGCTGTGCTGGTCAACGTGGTCGCGTCGTTGATTCTTGTCCCTGTGGCAATTCTGCTTTTCAAGGATACGATTTCGTGGATCAATATCCTCGGGATACTGATCTGCTTGATCGGGCTTGTAATGCTAAACTGGAAAAGATAAATCATGCTCTCCCGCCTTAAATCCGCCGCCCGTATTCTCATCAAGGGCGATGTCAAAAAGAAAACCCGCAATTTCATTCCCGCCATTACGCCCGGGGAAGTAACGGAGATCAAACAATTCTTTCCGCGTGAAAAATTTTTCATCTTCGGTCACGCCCGCTCCGGCACAACTCTGCTCATGCGTTTGATTCGCCTGCACGATGAAGTTCACTGCAATTATCAGGCGCATTTTTTCACGCGCAAGCCGACGCTCAAATCGCTTGTGGATTCGCCCGAAGTGGAGGAATGGCTGGCGCGCAAGTCCAACCGTTGGAATCAAGAACGCGACCTTTCACCGCTCGTCCTGCGCGCTGCGGCGGATTTCATCATGGAGCGCGACGCCGCGCGCGCGGGAAAAGGCATCGTCGGAGATAAAAGCCCATCGTCCACGATTCATGCCGAGGTCGTGCGCGATGCGCATGCTCTTTATCCCGACGCAAAGATCATCTATATCGTCCGTGATGGACGCGACGTCCTGATCTCGGAACGCTTTCGTAACTTCGTCGAAGAATCGAAATTTCTCACTCCCGAAGACAAACGCATCCTATCGGACCTGAAAGTTGATTCGGCTCCATTCAGCGACGGACGCCGCTCGATCTTCACCGAGACTTTCATCCGCAACATTGCCCAACGCTGGGCAGACGACCTGCGCGAAATTGACGCTGAAGGCGCGAAGTTGTATGGTGAGAATTACATTTCCCTGCGTTATGAAGACTTGCTCGCCCAACCTTTCGATGAACTGACAAGGCTGTGGAAATTTTTGAATGTAAAGAAAATCAGCAAATCGCTCGAAAAGCAAATCCATGCCGAAATGTCTTCCAACCCCGATGAGGAGTGGCAGGCAAAACGCAATGAAGACATTGCCTCCTTCCTTCCAAAGGGACAGGCTGGAAACTGGCAGAGACTTTTCACATCGAGGGATAAAGCTTTGTTCAAGCAAATTGCGGGAGATGTGCTGGTGAAGTGGGGGTATGAGAAGTCGGTAGATTGGTAGATTGGTAATTTGGTAAATTTGGAATTTGGGAGTTCGTAATGACTGAGAAAGAAATGCGCGGTTTTGAGGATTTGGATTGTTACAAACTCGCCTTGCAGGTTTTTCGAGAAGCCTATCGTGTAGTCGACCTTCTACCGCCCGAAGAAAAGTATAATCTTGCCGATCAATTGCGCCGTGCGGCAACCAGTGTCTTATTGAATATTGCTGAAGGATATGGACGCTATCACTACCTGGATTGCCTGCGCTTTTATTACATTGCACGAGGTTCGATAATGGAAATTCTGAGTGCATTTATTGCTTGTAACAGAAGAGGATACACAAACGGTATACTGGAGCAACAGAGAAAGTTGTGTCATTCTGCCTTACGCTCCTTGAATGGATATATCCGTTACGTCCGTGGACAACAACAAGGAATACACGAATATGGAGAACGGGCTCTCAAAGAGGACGCTCCGCAATATAAAATAAACGATCTTGATCCCGATGAACCAATTTCCTAATCTACAGCAAACCAATATACCAATCTACCATGTCCCAATCTACTAAAAAATACCTAATCGCTGGACTCGGCTCGGTTGGACGCCGCCACATGCGAAATTTGATCGCCCTCGGCGAAACAGACATTGTCCTTTTTCGCACTCATAAAGCGACATTACCCGATGACGAGCTGGCAGGCTTTCCTGTTGAAACCAGCTTAGCCGAGGCGTTGAAGAAACATAAGCCGGACGCCGTGATCATTTCCAACCCGACGGCTCTGCATTTGGATGTCGCCATCCCTGCCGCGGAAGCGGGATGCGCCATTCTGCTTGAAAAGCCGATCTCCCACTCGATGGAACGACTGGATGTACTGCAAACCGCAGTTCAAAAAAGCGGCTCGAAAGTGCTGGTTGCATTTCAGTTTCGCTTCCACCCTGGCATGATGAAAACAAAGCAGTTGATCGAAAACGGAGAGATCGGGCGCGTAGTTTCGGCTCATGTCCACTTTGGCGAATATTTGCCTGCCTGGCATCCCTGGGAAGACTACCGCAAAGGCTATGCTGCGCGCGCCGACATGGGCGGCGGCGTGGTGGCAACGCAGTGCCATTCGCTGGATTATCTACCCTGGCTGGTTGGGAAAAGGGTCGAATCCGTGTGGGGATTTGCCGCAAAGTTGAGCGACCTCGAAGTGGACGTGGACGATACCGCCAAGATCGGTCTGCGCTTCGAAGGCGGCGCATTGGGAAGCCTGCACCTCGATTACAACCAGCAGCCGCCCGAACACGAGTTCCGCATCATTGGAACAAATGGAACCATCAAGTGGAATCTCGCCGACGGCGCGGCGCGCATCTATCGCCCTCACCCCAACCCCTCTCCCTCAGGGAGAGGGGAAAGGGGCGAGGGGAACTGGGATGTGTATCCGCTCCCGGCGGGGTGGGAGCGTAACGTCATGTTTGCCGAACAAACAGAGCATTTTGTGAATATTGTCAAAGGCAAGGCATCTTCCTCCTGCGCGCTGGAAGATGGCATTCAGGTGATGAAGATCATCACGGCAGTACGCGAATCGCAAAAGACAGGGCGGTTGATCCGGTTGAGTTAAGCGAAGAACGGCGGCTTGCACCGCCGTTCTTTTTAATTCACTTCACCCCATAAGATGTTTGGAGAGCCGCTTCGAAGATAAACCCGTATTCCGGGGGCTATCGCCGTATAAATATATTCTTCAAGATAAGGCGCGGCTTCTTCACCCGTACCCTCCCAAATGGACACAATCACATCGGGTTTGAGTTTCCCAAATGTGTGAGCGTAATCCCATTTCATGTGGCCCGGACGCATATTCGGAATATCAGGAATGCCCATTGGCGTGCGGACGTTTTGATGCGCGATATATGGGTCGGCTTTTCCGAGGATGTCAATCGCGTAGCGGTCTGGAAGGAGATAGGGAATCGTCCCCGCGCCGATGACGGCAATAGATGCGCCAGGCTTTGTGACTTGTTCGAGCGCCAGCGCAACCTGCAAATTTCGGTCTCCGCCTGCCACGTAATCCGGTCGGCGGGATAAATTCCAGCGCTCGATGGATTTCCATTCGCCGATCAGGGCGTTGAAGTTGAGGAGGGAAAAAGCGAAGACAACGATGAAGACAACGCGCCAGCCGATCTCCGCCGCATACCGGACCCTGAAACTGTTCGCGGCTTTCTGAAGCAGTTCCACCGCCGACCAACTGAACCCCACGAAAAACAACGGCATGGCGATGACAATATACCGATTCGCGCCGCCGTGATGCTCCCAGGCATCCCCGCCGACGGAGACCGAGTAGGCGATCTGCCCAAGCAGGACGAGCGCAAGCAGAATCACTTTCCAATCCCTGCGGAAGAGAAACAAAGTGATGGGGATGAACATCAAAACCCAATTCGAAAAATAGACGAATTGAATCAGCGCGTACAACCCGCGCAAAATTTTGAGGGTATTGTTCCAGCCTTCCACTTTTAGATAGTACGTGTTTGGAAGCCACTCGCCGTAATACCAAAAACGAGCCAGTGTTTGCGCCCCCAGAAAAAGAATGAGCAAGCCCAGCCCCCAGAAGAGATGCCGTTTGCGGTTTTCCTTTTGCGTGAAAAATAAGACTGCAAAGATGACAAAGTACGGCACTGCCATGTCAAAGCGGACAAGGGTGGACACGGCAAGCAGAATGTAGATCCAAATATTGAAGCGCTGGTCGCTTTTCAACGCCAGCCACACCGCCGCGCTGAGAATCACAGCAAGCAGGCTGACTTCCATGCCAAGCAAGCCAAACGAATTGAGCGGCGCATAGAACGCGGTCAACGCTACAGCGGAAAGCATGGCAAGAAGGTCATCGGTAAAGTGTTCGACAATCTTCTTAACGAGAAACAGGTTCAGGGTCAGGAGAGAGGCGCCAAGGATTTGGATGTAGAGTCCGGTTTTGTTCAATCCAATCGGAAAGAGATGGAAGACCGCCATAATCCCCACCCACAACGGATTGGTGAATCCCTCCACACGTTCGCCCGCATTCCAGACAGGTCCCAGTCCGTGCGCCAGGTTGTAGGCGTAACGCATCGAAATCATTGCATCGTCGAAAAGGACAAAGTAGGTTTTCCCCTCAATTTCGAAACTTGTGGCGTTTATGTAACGATGACAATAATAAAGATATCCGGATACGAGCAGTCCAAAGATCAGACCGCGCAGGAGTTTGACCTTCATAAAACAGAATTATACTTTGAGTTTCCAAAATTCATCCTCTGAATTTTGGAGTATAATTGGCGCTTGTGCAAACAATAACTTTGGATGTCTTCCCGCAAAAGACTGAAGACTTAAGAGCAATCTCCGAAGTCAAATTTTCAATGGAGTAACAATGACAAAAGCAAATCTGATTCCCCCCTATGGTGGAAAATTGGTCAACCTCGTTGCAACTGAAAAAGAGCGCGAAGGGCTGATCGCCAAAACGGCACAACTGCCTTCCATCAAAATTACCATGCGAAATTTATGCGATCTCGAACTGATCGCCACTGGCGGCTTCTCTCCCCTGACGACGTTCATGGGCAAAGCCGACTATGAACGGGTACTGCATGAGATGCGTCTTGCGGATGGGACCTTCTTCCCGCTTCCCATCACGCTGACGGCTGATCCCGCCGAACTGCCGACCGTTGGCGAGGATATTGTCCTGCGCAACGCCAACAACGACGTGATCGCAATCATGACCCTCGAAGAGATCTACCATTGGGATCCGGAAACCGAAGCCCGGCTGGCATATGGTTCGAACGACCCCAGACATCCCATGGTTTCGGAAATGGAACGCTGGAATAAAGTGTGTATTTCCGGACCCATGAACGTGATCAATCTCCCCAAATATTACGATTTCGTGGAATTGCGCCGCGCGCCTGCGGAAGTCCGCGAGGCGCTCGAGAGCATGGGACATGACAATGTGGTCGCCTTCCAGACGCGCAACCCGCTCCATCGCATCCACGAGGAGTTGACCAAGCGCGCCGCCGCTCAGGTAAACGGCTCGCTCATCATTCATCCCGTCGTCGGCATGACCAAGCCCGGCGACGTGGATCACTACACCCGCGTCCGCACATACAAGGCTTTGGTGGACAATTATTACGACAAGAAAAGCACCATGCTCAGCCTCCTGCCGCTTGCCATGCGCATGGCGGGACCCAAGGAGGCTTTGCTTCACGCGATCATCCGCCGCAACCATGGCGCGAATCATTTCATCGTCGGGCGCGATCATGCAGGACCGGGAAATGACTCGAGCGGCAAACCGTTCTACGGTCCGTATGATGCGCAGGAATTAATGAAGCAGTACGAGCACGAGATCGGCGTCAAGATGATTCCCTTTGAAATGCTCGTTTATCTTCCTGACGAAGACCGCTACGTTGAAGAGAAAGATGTTCCAAAAGGCGCAAAGACCGCCAACATCTCCGGCACGCAGGTTCGCAACGATTACCTCATCAAAGGAAAACTTCTGCCCGAATGGTTCACCCGCCCCGAAACTGCGGAAATCCTGCGCGAGATGTACCCCCCGCGCCACAAGCAGGGGTTTTGCATTTGGTTTACGGGGTTGAGCGGTTCCGGAAAATCCGCCACCACACAGGTGCTCACCTCCCTCCTGCTCGAGCGCGGACGCGAGATCGCCATCCTCGATGGCGATGTTGTCCGTACGCACCTTTCCAAGGGACTTGGTTTCAGCAAGGAAGACCGCGACACCAATATCCTGCGCATCGGCTTCGTCGCCGGGGAGATCGTTCATGCGGGCGGCGCTGCCATTTGCGCGGCGATCAGCCCTTACCGCGCCACACGCGCCGAAGCGCGCAAAATGGTGGGCGAAAACTTCATCGAAGTTTTCATGGACACCCCGGTGGAAGTCTGCGAACAACGCGATGTAAAAGGTCTGTACGCGAAGGCTCGTCAGGCGATGGAATCCGGCAAGCCGATGGGCTTCACCGGCGTGGATGATCCCTATGAGCCGCCAATCGCTTCCGAAATCACGCTCAAGGGATATGGCGCGACCCCCGAAGAAAACGCCCGCGTCATCGCCAAATATCTCGAAGAGCAGGGTTTCATCCTTCCAGCGAAGTAAACCAAATCTTGTTACACAGTACGGATTACGCATCGCGCGATGCGTAATCCGTAACATTCCCCTATGAATGCTCGACAATCCCCCCTCGCTTCGCTCCTCATCCTTATCCTGCTTGCTGTTTCAGGGACCTTTCTCATCCTGTACGCGACTCCGCAAGGGCTGGGTCTCTCGGACGACTCCATCGCCTACATTGCGGGCGCGCGCAGCATCCTGAATGGAGACGGATACCGCGAAGCGTGGCTGGCATCCAACCAGCCGATGACACATTTCCCGCCCGGCTTTTCGTCCGCGCTGGCGCTGGTCGGCTTAAGCGGACTCGACCCTTTGCGCGGCACGCGCTTTGTCAATGCCCTGCTGTTCGGCGCGAACACTTTTCTGCTTGGTCTCATCGGCTGGCGCATGACCAAATTCCGTATTGCCGGGCTTGTCCTTGCCGTTCTTCTTTTGCTCAACAGTTCCATCTTCCGCGTCCACACGACGGCGATGAGCGAGCCGCTCTACATTTTCTTCACGCTTGCTTCGTTTTTGTCTTTTTCACAATACTTTGTTTTAATCGCGAAAAACGGGAAGGAAGAAATAAAGCCTGGCGCGTCTGGTGGTTCAAACGGCTTCCTGATTGCCACAGCAGTCCTTACCGCCTTCGCCTACCTGACCCGCTATGCAGGACTCGCCCTGCTGGCGACTTTTCTCGTCTCGCTTTTCATCCTTCACGATACATGGCGAAAACGCCTGACAAGCATTGGCAACTTCATTGCGGGCTTTATCCCCTTCGCTCTGGCATGGAGTATCCGAAATAAACTTCTCGCGGAAACCGCCACGAACCGCGCCATTGTCTATCACCCCATCAGCGCTGAGAATATTCAACTGGGCATTTCCAACTTCGCGGTATTTCTCATGCCAGTGGATGAATGGCGGCGCGTCATGATAAAAACCCCTAACTTTATGGTCGTCATCCTTTCCGCCATCGCGCTGGTCTTGCTCGTCTGGGTCGCGGATAAAGGCTTGAGGAAACTGTTCCAGCCGTCGGCGGAGATGCCCGAGGCGCTTTCCTTCGTCAACACGTTGTACGCCTTCGGCTACATGGCGTCCATCCTTTCATCCATGACGTGGTTCGACGCCGCAACGAAATTCCAACTTCGCATCCTCTCTCCGGTTTACGTCAGTCTGCTGGTCATGCTTGTTTACTTCGGTGTTTGGCTTTGGAACAGACAAGCGGCAATTTGGCGCATTGCAGCGATCTTGCTTGCAGTTTGCATGTTCTCGCTTTCCATGTACGGCATGTCCGGCGCGCTTGCCCAATTGCGAAAAGGCGGGCAGGGATTCGCATCATTCCAATGGTTCGACTCGGAGGCGATGGATTTTCTGCGCGGGCTTCCCGAAGGAACCCGCATCTATTCCAACCAGGTCGGGCCCGTTTATCTTTACACGGGTCGTCCGGGCTATGTGCTTCCCGATCTTGTTGACCCCGTGACAGGCTTGCCGCGCGGGCGCTTCGACGAAGGCGTGGCAGCGTTGCAAGCCGATGTCCTTTCCGGTGAAGCCGCGCTTGCGCTTTTCGATGTCGAATCGAACGATGAAGAAGTACAATCCGTCTATCGCATTCTCGCCGATGGTTTGCATCCCGCGTTCAGCAGGCAAGGTGATGAAATCTACACCGCATTTCCGTAAGAGGTATTCATGACCATTTTCGATAAATTCAATTTGAAAGATCGCGTTGCCGTTGTCACCGGCGGCGGCGGGCAGTTGGGATTTGAATTTTGCAAGACGCTTGCCGAAGCGGGCGCGGCAGTCGTTGCGGCGGATCTGAATATGGAACTCGCCTCAAAGACCGTGACGCAACTCAAGGAGTCTGGCTATGAGGCGGTGGCATTTCCGCTCGACGTGACCCGCCTCGAATCGACCCGGGAACTGGTCGCTGAAACCTTGAAGCAGTTCAGCCGCCTCGACATTCTCGTCAACAGCGCAGCGCTCGACCCCAAATTCGACCCCGACGCCGCCGCAAAGGGAATCGCCCCCGGCGCCTTCGAAGATTACCCGCTCGCAGACTGGAACGCCGCCCTCAACGTCAACCTGACGGGCATGTTCCTGACCACGCAAGCCTGCGTCAAGCAAATGATCGCGCAGGGCAAAAAAGGCAGTATCATCAACATCTGCTCCACGTATGGGTTGAATGGTCCCGACCAGCGCATTTACATCAAGGACGGCAAACGCGTGGCGTACAAACCCGTCTACTACACCGTGACCAAGGCGGGCGTGATGGGCTTCACCAAATATCTTGCCGCCTACTACGCCGAGACGGAAATCCGCATCAATGCGCTTACTCCGGGCGGTGTGTTCAACAACCATGAAGAATACTTCGTCAAAAACTACTCCGCCAAGACCATCCTCGGGCGCATGGCAAAGAAGGATGAAATGAACGGCGCTTTGTTATTCCTCGCTTCGGATGCCTCCTCGTATATGACCGGAAATAATGTCATTGTGGATGGCGGCTGGACGGCGTGGTAGAAAACGACAATCGATAATTTATGAAGAACATCCTTGCCCTCATTCCCGCGCGCGGCGGCTCGAAAGGCATTCCGCGCAAGAATATCCGCAGTTTTGCGGGCTATCCGCTCATTGCGTGGAGCATTGCCGCCGCAAAGCAATCGGAATTGGTGACGCGGGTCATCGTCTCGACGGATGACGAAGAAATTGCGTCCGTCGCCCGCGAGTGGGGAGCGGAAGCGCCCTTCCTGCGTCCTGCCGAACTGGCGCAGGATGCCACCACAGACCTGCCCGTCTTTGAACATGCGCTCAAATGGCTGGAGGAAGTGGAAGCGTATCGCCCCGACATCGTAGCGCAGCTGCGACCCACCTCCCCCATCCGCCCGAAAACAATGGTTGACGACGCGATTCGCATTTTACTCAATCACAAGGATGCCGATTGCGCGCGCGGCGTCGTTCCTGCGGGACAAAATCCGTTCAAGATGTGGCGTTTCAATGGCGAGGACAAACCCTTGAAACAACTGCTTGAAGTGGAAGGCATCCCCGAACCGTATAACGCGCCGCGCCAAATTCTTCCGTCCGTTTACTGGCAGACGGGTCACATTGACGCAATTCGTATTGCAACAATCTTGAACAAAAGGTCGCTCACAGGCGATGTTATCTATCCGCTGGTAGTAGACCCGAAATATACAGTGGACATCGACACACTGGCGGATTGGGTGAAGTACGAGGCGGTCATCTACGGCGGCTTGGATGTCGTCTCGCCTGGAAAGCCCCGCCGCCAAATGCCGGAAACGGTGAAGATGATCCTCTGCGATTTCGACGGCGTGGTGACGGATAATCTTGTCCTCACCGATGAAAATGGCAAAGAGACAGTCTCAGCCTCGCGCAGCGATAGTATGCATATCAAGACCCTGCGCGAAAAAGGCGTGGAGGTGATGATCCTCTCCTCGGAGCCGAATCCTGTCGTCAAGGCGCGGGCGCAAAAGATGGGGGTGGAGGCAATTCATGGGATCGGGATGCAGGACAAAGGTCGTGTGATGCGTGAAGTTCTCGAGCGGAAAAAGGTCAAGGCGGAGAGCGTCATCTACATCGGTAACGATCTGAACGACCTTCCGTGTTTCGAGATCGCGGGCTGGTCGGTGGCGGTGGCGGATGCGTATCCCGAAGTCATTCGCGCGGCGGATTATGTGTTGACGAAAAACGGCGGGCATGGGGCGATCCGCGAGCTGTGCGAAATGGTATTGAAGCAATTATTTCAAAAGGAGAATTGATGATGGCTCGTGAAATCAAAATGGGCAGGCGAATGGTTGGCGACGGTCATCCCGCATACGTCATTGCGGAGATCGGCATCAACCATAACGGCGACCTCGAGGTCGCAAAGAAGATCATTGACGCGGCAGTTCATGCGGGCGCGGATGCGGTGAAATTCCAGAAGCGAACGCCCGAAGTCTGCACGCCGCCCGAACAGCAAAAACAAATGCGCGAAACACCCTGGGGGTACATCACCTACCTGGATTATCGGTTCAAGGTCGAGTTCAACGAAGAGCAATACCGCGAAATCGACCGCTATTGCAAGGAAAAAGGAATTGATTGGATGGTCTCGGTGTGGGACGAGCCTTCGGTGGATTTCATGGAGAAGTTCGATACGCCCGCGTATAAAGTGCCGTCCGCTTCGCTGACCGACCACAACCTGTTGAAGCATGTCCGCAAGACGGGCAAACCCGTCATCATCTCGACGGGCATGTCCACGATGGAGCAAATTCACAAGGGTGTGAACGCCGTTGGCGAAGACAATCTTCTCATCATGCACTGCACCAGCACCTATCCCTGTGAGCCGGAGGAATTGAACCTTAAGATGATCGAAACGCTTCGCGGGGAATTCCCGAACAATCCCATCGGTTATTCGGGTCATGAAGTGGGGCTTGTGCCATCCGCGGTTGCGGTGGCGTTTGGCGCGTGTTCGGTGGAGCGTCACATCACATTGGATCGCGCAATGTGGGGCAGCGACCAGGCGGCATCGGTGGAGCCGGGCGGCTTCGAGCGGCTGGTCAAATATATCCGCGTGACGGAAGCCTCGCTCGGCGACGGCGTGAAGCGCGTGTACGAATCAGAAAAGGGGTCGATGAAAAAACTCCGCCGCGTGGTGAATGACTAATTATTTTGCGGGGGCGGCTCGCGAGTCGCCCCCGCGTAATTGAATTATGGGAATTAAACAAAACCTCCGCCGCGCAATCCGTCCGTATGGGAAAACCGCCCAAGCCATCCTGCGTTGGAAGCGGTTTTCGTTTAACGACGTTCCGCCCATCTTTGGCAACTCCAAGCCGAAGAGCGGGTCGCATTTGCTTTTGCAAATTCTCAACGGCTTCACACAGATCATGCCGTATCGATATGTGGCGGCGGATCCGATAAGAACAATTGAAAAGAATGGAAGAAGAAAGACGACAGAGGAAATACTCGATGAGTTGAAGCGCGCGCCAAACGGAGTCATTGGCTGGGGATATGTGGATGCAACACCCGAAAACGCCTCTTTCCTGACTTCGAGCGGGCGCGTCAACTTTTTCATTTATCGCGACCCGAGAGATATGCTCATCTCACAGGTGTTCTTTGCTGCCGATATGCACGAAGAACACGGAATGCACGCCTATTACAAGTCCCTGCCCGATTTTGCGGCGCGGTTGAACGCGGCAATTACCGGAATTGATAAAGACGGCTTGAAAATGGTCAGTGTCAAGCAGAGATACGAAGGCGTCTTCCAATGGCTGGAGCAAAAGAATGTGATGTGCCTGCGCTTCGAGGATTTAATCAACAACCGCGATGCAACTCTCTCGTCCATGTTGGATGAAGTGGAAAGGACAGGCTGCAAAATCACTACGCCGCGCGAAAAAGCGCTTTCCATTTTGGTGGATGCGATCCAGCCAGGGAAAAGTCACACCTTTCGTTCCGGCAAAACGGGCGGCTGGAAAGAACACTTCACCGAAGAACATAAAAAACTATTCAAGGATGTGGCGGGTGATTTGCTCGTGAGATTGGGGTATGAGAAGGACAACGATTGGTAGCGCAAGGCGAAAGTGACAATAAATACGGAAACGTCCAGGCGCAGGTGTGTATGTTCCCTAAAAAGTTTCTATTCCCTCTAATTGTTGTCCTTTGTATAGCCGTCACTGTTTATATATTTTATCCGGGGTATATGGATAATGACGCGCTTGACCAGTTCAAACAGGGTGTGAACGGAGATTTTAACGATTGGCATCCTCCGATCATGTCATGGCTCTGGATGCAGGTAAATCGGGTATTTTCCGGGGCGCTTGGCATGCTTCTTATGCATGTGACTTTGTATTGGTGCGGGCTGGGTGCGCTCATTCACTATTCCGCTAAAGGTCTGCCCGGAAAAAGTCTGTATTTACTTATTGGATTTTACCCGCCTGCCTTCATGCTTTTAAGCACAATCGTCAAGGATGTTGCCATGGCAACATCCTTGATTTTTGGTTTTTCCCTGATACTTCTTTCAGAAAGGAAGCGTTCTCTTTTGCTTTTTGTGCCTGGTATTGTATTTTTGGGATATGGAATGTTCATCAGGCACAATGCAATTCTGGCGGTTTTCCCGTTAATTCTACTATCCGGTTTTGTGCTTGCAAAAATATACCCTGTGCAAATCGGCAAGGCGTCTTCCACGAAGATGTCCCTTATCCTGGGAATTTTCCTTTTTGGTATTGTGTTCACAATCGGCAGTTTTGTGGATAATCTCCTAACGCAAAAAAAGACCTACCCATTCCAACAAATCATGCTGCACGACCTTGCGGGCATGTCCATAAGATTGAAAACGTACCTTATCCCAGAGTCTATGGCTTCGAGCGAACAGCCTTCCATGAAGGATCTGAGACGAATCTATCAGCGAAATTCGATCAAGAACTTGTACTGGCCCGACTTTACAAACATCCATTACAAAATACTCCATGATCCCGCCCAGGTTGGGGAATTGGTCAATGCGTGGGTCAAAGGAGTTGTTGATTATCCGAGGGCTTATTTACTGCAGCGTTCAAACGTATTTGCAAGCGTTATTAACCTGCGGGGAGGCAAAAATTGCGCGCCCTATTATTATGTAGACACCGTCTATAAGCCAAGAGGTCATTACCAAAGCGCCGCCGTATACGATTACTATTCGAAGAATCCAACCACCAATCTTGTTTTTACAGCGGTTGAACCTTTGCGAAACAGTATTATTTACCGCAACTGGGTCTATATAGCCCTCTCATTGGTATTGTTCACGGTTTCGCTGTATATCGCGGTAAAGTCGAAAACCCTTGAGAATTCGTTTTTGTCCGGAGCGCTTGCCTTAAGTGCAAGTGGTTCCCTGTATGGACTGGCTTATTTTTTCGTCGCCACAGCCTGTGACTTTCGAATGTTCTATTGGAATGTCATTGCTTCATTGGTTGCGTGCATTTTTTTAATCAACGCATTAAGAAAAAAACAAAGATCAACCATCTTATCTGACATAAAAAAGAGGCTGATCTATCACGCAAAACGAGAGAATCATCATACCTGGTCCAAATGACCGATGAGGGCGACTCGGGTCTCAGATAGACTTCAGTATAGTACTTGCAAGACGAAATAAGCCAGAGACCGCCACCTTTGCAGGTGGCAGTCTCTGGAAAATGAACGAAGCATCTTTTACTTCACGGGCGCAGTGGACGTTTCCAATGCGGGAAGCGACTGTAAATACATGAAGATCGCTTTGAGTTCGTCGTCGGTCATCCTGCCCTTGTAATCCCATGGCATGAACTGTGGGACGAGTCGCCTTCCTTCCGGCACAATGCCTGTGCGCAGGGTTTGGATGAAATCTGCATCCGTCCAATCTGCCAGATCACCGCCGGGTGTCAGGTTGGGGGCGAGGGTCGATTCTGGATCGGGAGGGTCGGCGCCAGCCAAATCCACGCCATGACAAATTTGGCAGCTATGGATATTTACAAGATATTCCCCATAGCCAGCCGTTACGCCAGGTTCCGGGAAGGATGCGGGACGACTGCTGTGATCCACCTTGCTCGCCTCCAACAGATTACCGAATGCACCCGCTCCATATGCAGCCTGCCCAAGGAGCGTGAATTGCAGAATTTCTTCGCCTTCACCCCGATTCACTGGGGGAGAGGATTTCAAATAAGCCAGCAAACTTCCCAAATCACCGTCACTCATGTAATAAAAATCGGAAGAGGGCATGACGAACACGGATTTCCCGTCCGTTTTTACGCCATGGCGAAGAGCGCGGACCCAGTCTTCATCCGAAAAATCGGCGACCACGCTGCCGCTGCCCGATGTCAGATTGGGGGCTGAGATCACGGCGATTCCGGGAATGTTCATCCAGCCCGGTTTTCCGCCCATGTCGTAATCGTGACATTCCGCGCACAAAACATCTGCAAGATATTTGCCACGTTCGAGGGACTCGGCATCAGTAGGGATGGGAATAGATTGCGCCTGCACATCGTAGGTTTTGTTCATCTCCATACTGGCTTTCGCGTACAATCCAGCCGCCGCCAGCAATATCAAACCGAGCAAACTGCCCAAAACAACCCCAGCCCATTTCAGTACTTTTTTCATCTCTTCTCCTTTTTACCGGTAAGTTGTTGAATATAACCCATGGGAAGTAAAAAAGTGACAGCCGCCTGCAAGGGGTTTATTTAGTGTGTAACCCCTGCAAATATTTATCTTGCCATTCTCTACCGTACATTTTAAGAATTGGGACGCTGACCGCGAAGCGCGCTGAAAACGCAGATTTTTTTCTTTTTATCAGCGAAAATCAGCGTTTTTCAACGTCCAAAAAGCGTTTTGTGCGGTAGAGAATCTTGCCATCTATTTAACGACAATATTAAAAGCAACAGACTGTTCAGGCTCGGAGATATCCGAAGGAGGAAAACTTCCGAGTGTGATTTGCATCTGACCTGTGGCAACGGCTTTGAATGTCCAAATGTCCATGCCGCCGGAGCCGGCGAGGACGGGTTTATCAGCCATGTACTCGCGGGAGATGAATTCAACGCCGTTGAGTTCGCCGATAATTTCCCAGTGATAACCAGTGGTGGGATTGGAATCGATGATGATCTCGAAGGTCTCACCCGCCTGAACTTCAATGGGTCGGGCAGGGTCGGTGGAGGTGGTTGTGTCTGGAGCGGGCGGTTCAGGTTCCGTGGTTGGGTTGAGGGTGGAACAGCCAAATGACAATGCGGCAAGCAATAAAAGAGAGAAAATCTTTTTCATGGAATCCTCCTTATTTATCCCTGACGCCTTCTTCTCCATTCGAGAAAGCCAAAAACCATCATCACAAACGGAAGGACAATGACTCCCGTCTGTACCACCGCTTTCAATAAATCGAATGAAGCCGGGCTGAATATTTTCCGAACATTTGGCTCAGATAGAGAAAAGATGCCAGAGAGCATGCCAAAAATGATCAGTCCCCAAACGCCAACAGTGCCCCACCCTTTTTTACAAAACGCGAGAACAGTAAGGACTATCTGGGCGACGAGCCACGGCAACCCCGGTGACATGGCGGTACCGCCTCCGAAAAGAAAATCCTGTAGAACGGGTCTACCGGAACCGGAACCTTCGCCCATGGGCTGGGCGGGAAGGTTTGCCTGGATTGCGACAGCCGCCGCGATCAGGGAAATGATGATGTATGCAACCGAACTGATGATAAGCCATTTGAAGGTGGTCGGGGTTGACTGATTCATTCTGTCTCCTTTTACTGGTAATTTGTTGACTATAACCCATGGAGAGCAAAAAAGTGACAGCCGCCTGCAGGCGATTGTCACTTTTCTGATTGTCATCGCGCAGGGCGGCGCTGTGTACCTGCGGTGGTTATCGTTTCAACGTGCGATATTTCACCCGATGCGGGGTGAGGTCTTTGCCGAACTTTTCGGTCATCATGGTTTCGTAATCAGACCAGTTGCCGTCCATGTCATTGCGAGGAGCGTTCGTTGCGACGAAGCAATCCGCGACACGATGAGGAGAATGCTTCGTCGTCGCTATCGCTCCTCCTCGCAATGACGGATGGTTGCGTAGGTCGGACTGCCAGTCCGACTTACCTCTTCAACGTTCTGTATTTCACTCGATGTGGTGTTAAATCCTTGCCAAACTTTTCCTGCATCACCGTTTCGTAGTCGGACCAGTTGCCATTTGTGTCATTGCGAGGAGGGTGCTCTTCCCGACGAAGCAATCCCCAACTCAACGAGGAGATTGCTTCGGGCAAAGAGCAAGTGCGCCCTCGCAACGACATGTATCATATTTATCTCTTCAATGTTCGATATTTCACCCGATGCGGAGTCAGATCCTTTCCAAACTTCTCAACCATCATCGTTTCGTAATCGGACCAGTTGCCGCGAATGTCATTGCGAGGAGCGTTCGTTGCGACGAAGCAATCCCCAACTCAACGAGGAGATTGCTTCGGGCAAAGAGCAAGTGCGCCCTCGCAACGACATGGTTGTAATTTATCGTTTCAAGGTGCGGTATTTGACGCGATGCGGGGTGAGATCTTTTCCGAATTTTTCCTGCATCATTGTCTCATAGTCTGACCAATTTCCGATGTACATCTTCGCCACCGAGTCGCCTTCGAAGACGATGAGGTGGGTGCAGATGCGGTCGAGGAACCAGCGGTCGTGACTCACGACCAACGCCGTGCCTGCAAATTCTGTGAGAGCTTCTTCCAAGGCGCGGAGGGTGTTCACATCTAAATCGTTGGTGGGTTCATCCAAAAGTAAAACATTCGCGCCTTCGGTTAATGTTTTTGCCAAATGCACGCGGTTGCGTTCTCCGCCAGAGAGGATGCCGACTTTCTTTTGCTGGTCGGAGCCCATGAAGTTGAAGGAGGAGACATAGCCGCGCGAGTTTATTTTTCGCTTGCCGAGTTCGAGTGTATCGGCGCCTTGCGAGATTTCTTCGTAGACGGTTTTCTCAGGGTCGAGGGTGCGGGTTTGGTCAACGTAGGATAGTTTGACGGTATCGCCAATTTTGACGTTGCCGCTATCGGGTTTTTCTTTGCCGATAATCATCTTGAGCAGAGTGGTCTTGCCTGCGCCGTTCGGACCCACTATCCCGACGATAGAGCCTGGGGGAACAGAAGCAGAAAAGGAGTCGAGAATGAGGCGGTCGTCGTAGGATTTCGTCACGCCATCGAATTCAAAAACAACGTCACCGAGGCGCGGACCAGGCGGGATGTAAATATCCAGTTCTTCGCGACGCGCTTCGGCTTCCTGTCCCAATAATTTTTCGTAGGCGGTGACACGGGCTTGTCCCTTCGATTGACGCGCCTTGGGCGACATGCGAATCCATTCGAGTTCGCGGGCGAGAGTCTTTTGACGCTGGCTTTCGCTTTTTTCTTCGAGGCGCATGCGCTCCTGTTTTTGTTCGAGCCAGGCGGAGTAGTTGCCCTTGTAGGGGATGCCAAAGCCGCGGTCGAGTTCGAGTATCCAGCCTGCGACGTTATCGAGGAAGTAGCGGTCGTGGGTGACGGCGATGACGGTGCCTTTGTAGTCGCGCAGGTGATGTTCGAGCCACGCCACAGATTCGGCGTCGAGGTGGTTGGTGGGTTCGTCGAGCAGGAGCACATCGGGTTCGGTGAGCAGGAGTCGGGTGAGCGCGACGCGGCGCTTTTCTCCGCCCGAGCAGACGTTGATGGGCGTATCGCCAGGCGGGCAGCGCAGGGCGTCCATCGCCACTTCGAGATGCGAATCCAAATTCCAGGCGTCGTGCTTGTCGAGCTGTTCCTGCAGTTTGGCTTGCTCGGCGACGAGGGCGTCGAAGTCGGCGTCGGGTTCGGCGAATTTGGCGTTGACCTCATCGAAGCGCGCCAGCATTTCGACGATGGGCGCGACCGCCTCTTTGACGACCTCGATGACTGTTTTGGTTTCATCGAGTTTGGGTTCCTGCTCGAGCAGTCCGTAGGTGTAGCCTTTCGACACGGATATTTCGCCGATGTAGTCTTTGTCGATGCCAGCCATGATGCGCAGCAGCGTGGACTTGCCCGCGCCGTTGAGTCCGAGCACGCCAATCTTGGCGCCGTAATAAAAGCCGAGCGAGATGTCGCGCAGGATTTGTTTGTTCGGAGGGACGATACGTCCCACTTTGTTCATGGAGTAGATGACTTGTGTGGTTTCGTTACTCATAGTGGCGGTATTTTACCCGATGATTGTTTTTAGGATGAAAAACCCCCGCTTCTTTCGACCCTTCGACACGGCTCAGAGTAGTGTAAGATCGTTTCTGTAAAAGTAGCAAAGAGTAGGTCACATGTTATCCTTGCGGTTACCACACCAAAAAGGAGCAGCACATGACCTACCGCGA
>JAGUZU010000005.1 GCA_020060625.1 Anaerolineales bacterium
CAGAGATCACGGAGTCCACAGAGAAAAACCTTTAAAAAATCTCCGTGCTCTCTGTGCGCTCTGTGGTAAATAGGTATTACCCCACTTAATCCTGAAGAGTCTAAAAAGTTGGGGATATAATTTATACATGAACACCGTTTACACGATTGTTCCCTCCCCCAATCACGAATACCCCGATCATCCTGAGCGTCCCGGCAGGTTGGACTTGCTAAATCCGCTTTTGAAATCCTCCGGCGCGGAACATATCGAACCGATCCGCGCGAAAGTGGAGGAAGTGACGCGCGTACATCAAGCAAAATTGATTCGGGACATCGAAGATGTGTGCAAACAGGGAATGGGAATCATTGATTACGCTCCAACTTATGTCACCGAAACATCGTTCGAAGACGCCCTGCTTGCCGCAGGTGGCGCGCTCACCTGTTCGCGGGCAGTGATGAACGGCGATGCAAAGAACGGGTTTGCCATCGTCCGCCCGCCGGGTCACCACGCCGAACCACACCGCGCGATGGGGTTTTGCATTTTCAACAATATCGCCATCGCCGCGCAGGACGCGCTGGCAAACGGCATGGAACGCGTGATGGTCATTGACTACGACGCGCATCACGGTAACGGCACCCAAGCCGCCTTCATGGATGACGAACGCGCGGGCTTCATCTCGACGCACCAGTGGGGCATTTACCCCGGCACCGGCTGGATCGAAGACGCGCCTCACGCCAGGGGACGGCTGGTCAACGTACCCATGCACGCCTACGCCGGAGACGAAACCTTCGCCCGCATTGCGGATGACATCTTCAAGCCCGTCGTTCAAAAATTCCGCCCGCAGATGCTTTTCGTTTCCGTCGGGTTCGACGCGCATTGGAATGACCCGATCGCCACGCTGGGGCTTTCCACAAGGGGATATTACAACGCGGCGAAAAGGCTCGTCGAACTGGCGGGGGAATTCTGCAACGGGAAGATCGTCTTTGTTCTGGAAGGCGGCTACGACCCGCGCAACGTCGCTCACGGCGTGGCGGCGGTTTTCGACGCATTGACCAGCCGTCGGCTTGGGAACGATGCGAATGATTCGCCGCCGTACCCCGAACCGGATCATGAGTCGCGCATTGCCGAAATCCGCAAATGGCATGGCATCACGCAATAAAATCGTTATGATTTAAAATCCGTTTTCGTTTACACTCGCAGAGATTCAAGGAGCAGAGATGCAAAGAAGAAGCAAAGGTTTTGTTCAACTCGAATGGGTTTGCCCAAACTGCGACGGACGAAATCCGGGACCGGTGAAAACGTGCCAGAACTGCGGCGCGCCCCAACCGGAAAACGTTCAGTTCCACCGGGGGGCGGAAGAAAAATTCGTCACCGACGAAAAATCGGTTGCGGCGGCGAAAGCCGGAGCCGACATCCATTGCGGATTTTGCGGCACGCGCAACCCCGCCACAGCCAAGACCTGCTCGCAATGCGGCGGCGATTTGGCGGAAGGCAAGGCGCGCCAAAAGGGGCAGGTCTTGCAAGCGCCTCCGACTCCGCCGAAAACTTTGATTTGTACGAACTGCGGAACCGAAAACCCAGGCAGTTCGCAGATGTGTTCAAAGTGCGGCGCGCCCCTGCCAAAACCGCAAGCGCCCCAGCCCGCGCAAGCAACACCAAAGGCGACTCCTTCCGCAAAAAAGAAACCGAATTGGCTGGTCATTGGCGGCGTCATTGGGCTTTTGGTGATGTGTTGTGTGGCGATTGTTTCCTTGCTTGTGTTCCCATCCAAGTCTGTGCAGGCGACTGTGACGGGTGTGCAATGGCAGACATCTGTGCCGGTGCAGGAGATTCGCGCGGTCAATTACTCGAACGAACGCGGAAGTCCGCCTTCGGATGCGTACAATGTCTCATGCCATGATGAAAGCAGGGAAGTGTGCACCGAGCGCGTGGAGGATACAGGCACTGGCTTCGGCGAAGTGGTGGAGGAATGTCACACCGAGACCGAGCAATATTGCAGTTACACCCGCGATGAGTGGACAACCATCCAAACCTATGATTTGAGCGGGAACGATCTCTTTCCGCAATATGCAAATCCAAGCATTGTCAGCGACCAGCGGCTTGGAGACGCCTCCGAAGACCTGACCGTATACTTCAACACGCCGGATGGGCAGGAAATCTATTCGCCGAAGTCGGTCAGCGAGTTTCAACAGTTCCAGCCCGGCAGCGTGTGGACGTTGAAATTAAACGCGCTTGGCGGCGTGGTGGATGTGGAAAGATAAGCGCCAGCAAAGATCACAAGGCGAACTCCCGACTCGTTCGGGAGTTTTCTCTTTATAATGACCGTATGAAGAAATCAGTTGCAATCATCGGCAGCGGACCCGCCGGATTAATGGCGGCGGAGGTGTTAGGTCAGCGCGGCGTTCAGGTGGAAGTGTATGATGCCATGCCGTCGCTTGGACGCAAATTTTTGATGGCGGGCAAAAGCGGGTTGAACCTCACGCACTCCGAGCCGTTCGAGCAATTCGTTTCACGGTATGGAAACCGAAAAGATGAGGTAAAAAAATGGCTGACGGATTTCACGCCCGATGACCTGCGCGCGTGGGTGCGCGGGCTTGGCGTGGAAACGTTCGTCGGGACTTCGGGAAGGGTCTTTCCGGTTGGGATGAAGGCGAGTCCGCTGCTGCGGGCGTGGATAAATCGCCTCACCGCCTCCGGCGCGACCTTTTACCTGCGTCACAAGTTGAGCGGGCTGCACGCTGACGGGTCTATACACTTCGTCACTCCCGATGGCGATGCGACTGTGAAAGCCGACGCTGTAATCCTCGCTCTCGGCGGCGGCAGTTGGCGTAGACTCGGCTCGAGCGGGGAATGGGTCGAGTGGCTGAGTCAAGCCGGGGTTAAGGTGGAGGCGTTGAAACCGTCCAATTGCGGATTCGATGTGGCGTGGAGCGAAGTCTTCAAAGAAAAGTTCGACGGGCATCCCATCAAGTCGGTGGTGTTATCGTTTGGGGAGTTTCGTCAGCAGGGCGAGTTCATCGTTACGAAAGAAGGCGTGGAAGGGAGTTTGATTTATGCCGCGTCGGCGTTGCTGCGCGACGCAATTGCGAAGGATGGAAAGGCGGTCATGCGCCTCGACCTTGCGCCCGATAAAACGGAAGCGCAATTGGCGGAACGATTATCCAAGCCGCGCGGCTCGCGGACGATGGCAAATCATTTGGAAAAGGCAGCGGGGATGAAAGGCGTGAAGGCTGGCTTGCTGCGCGAGTTCGTGCCGAAGGATGAGTTCGCAGATATGGAACGGCTTGCGTTTTACGTCAAGCGACTGCCTGTGCCGCTGGTCGCGCCGCGCCCTTTGGACGAGGCAATCAGCAGCGCGGGCGGCGTGATGTTTGAGTCGCTGGATGAAAATTTGATGTTGAAGAATATCCCCGGCGTGTTTTGCGCGGGCGAAATGCTCGATTGGGAAGCGCCGACGGGCGGCTATTTAATTACGGCTTGCATGGCAAGCGGAAGATGGGCAGGGAACGGGGCGATGGAGTGGATTAATCAAAGTGACAGCCGCCTTTGAACACGGTTGTCACTTTGATTTTGATTTCGACTTCAAACGTTACAATCTATTCAATCGTAATTGTCAATTCAAATTCACCGCTGTTATCCCCGCACTCCCAATCATTGACCGTGAAATATAACTGCCCATTTTCTGTGGCAGTAAATTCGACCTCTGTTCCCACAAGGAATGGCTTCAAGTTCTCCGGCTGCCCGATCAACGCTCCGATCAATGCTCCGTAATTTGCGCCTTGTAACGGACACTCGATTGCGCCGCACATATTCGTTGGCTGTCCGTCCGGGTCGCCGTTGCTGATCTCGTTGCCGCCCCAGGTATTGACAATACCCGAAGCCGTAATGGTCACTGTTTGCCCTGTCAGAACATTTACTTCGGAGTTCATCCAGCAGGCGCTCGCGGGGACGGTAATATTGAACACGTTGTCCGGTTGGACGGGTGTTGGAGAGGATGGCGCGGGAGCAATTGCGGTAAGTGTCGCCCTGGCGGATTGGGCGGATGCTGTCGAGGTCTGATCGGCATAGATGACTGCGGCTGCATCCGTTGCAGATGGTTCGGCTGTCGCCTGAGTCGATAATTGACATGAGACAAGAAGCATCGCCAAAAAGAGAACTGCGGCAACAAAATTCTTTTTCATTTTTAATTTTCTCCAGTCTTTAACGTTTGGCAGTCATTCGCATACCTGCGGATCCATCGAATAATTGAAAGTCACTTTAAGACTCTATTGCAAAAATGTCGCCACGGCGCCACGGCGACGCCTTTTCTAAACACGAGGGCGCCGCACTGAGCCTGCCAAAGTGACACAAAGGTCACAAAGGTTTTTTGAAAAGTTTTTACACCAAACTTGAAGATTCTCAATTTACCTTTGAAAATTCCTTCGTGTATTTCGTGTCCTTTGTGTTTAATTACCTTTTTGCAGTGGACTCACTTTAAGTTTCCTACAATCTTTTCCACCTCCTCCAAAATCTCGCCCGATTTCACCAACGCCTTCATCGCGTTATGGTCTGGATATAACGGTCTGTCCACTTCAAGATGCTCCACATGCCTGCGGATCACCTCGCGCGCTTTGAGCGAGCCTTTGCCCGGCGTGAATTCGCGGAAGTCCAATGCCTGCGCCGCCGCCATGAATTCGATGCCAAGCACGCCGTAGGCATTATCGAGGATCTGTCCGTTCTTGAGGGCGGTGTTCATGCCCATCGAAACGAAGTCTTCCTGATCTGCCGCGGCGGGGATAGACTGGATCGAAGCGGGCGTGGAGAGAATTCTTTGCTCCACGATCAAATGATCGGCGGTGTATTGGGAGAGCATCAGCCCGGAATAAAACCCCGGCTCGTGGGCGAGGAAATCAGGCAGTCCCTGGGAAAGAGCCGGATTGGTCAAACGATTCAAACGACGCTCGGAGAGGACGCACACCATCGTGATCGCCGCGCCCGCCATATCCATCGGCAAAGCGACGGGCGTGCCTTGAAAGTTCGCGCCGGTCAACGTCAGTTTATCTTCGGGGATGAAAATCGGATTGTCCCCCACGCCGTTCAACTCGATCTCCACCTGCAACCTTGCATACGCAATCGCATCGCGCGCCGCGCCGATGACCTGCGGTGTGGAGCGCATCGAGTAGGCATCCTGCACCTTCGTTTTCATCCTGCCCGTTGTCAGGTCCGAGCCTTCGATCACCTTCATGATGTTTTGCGCCGAAGCGACCGCGCCCTTGAATCCGCGCAGTTCATGCAGTTTCGTGTTGTACGGCTTCATGTTTCCGAGCAGCGCCTCGATTGTCATCGCGGCGGCAATCTCGGCTTGTTTGATGAAGCGTTCCATGTCGTAGACGTGAAGCGCCGACATGGCTGTCAAAAGATTGGATCCGTTGATCGCAGCGAGACCATCACGCGCCTGCAAGCCTGGGATTTCGATCCCAGCCCTTCGCATCGCTTCGTGACCGGGGAGTCGTTCGCCATTGTAAAAGGCTTCACCTTCGCCCATGAGCAGCAGCGCGGCTTGCGCCATCGGAGCGAGATCGCCGCTCGCGCCCACCGAGCCTTTGGTGCAAACCACCGGCGTGACGCCTTTGTTCAGCATCTCGATCATTGTCAACGTGATCTCGGGTCTACACCCCGAATTCCCATGCGCATGGACGTTGATGCGTCCCGCCAGCGCCGCGCGGACGTGTTCGATAGGCGCGGGGTCGCCGATGCCCGCCGCGTGGTTGTAGATCAAATATTTTTGAAATTCCTTCACCTGCTCATCGTTGAGCATTGTCTCTGAGAACTCCCCGATACCCGTATTCGTGCCGTACATGATTTCCTTGTTGGCGAGTTTCTCCTCCAGCATCGCGCGGCAGACTTTGATCCGCACCAGGGCGTCAGGATCTAATTCCACTTTTTCGTTAAACCGCGCAATCGCAGCGATTTTTTCAATCGTCAGGGACGATCCGTCGAGGGTGATGGTCATAAACTATTCTCCTTGAAAAAAATGGGCTCTTTGGTATTTGGTGGGGTTCCCTTTTTTTTACCACAGAGATCACGGAGTCCACAGAGAAAAACCTTTAAAAAATCTCCGTGCCCTCTGTGCGCTCTGTGGTAAATAGGGTATTACCCCACTTAATCCTG
>JAGUZU010000124.1 GCA_020060625.1 Anaerolineales bacterium
ATAGTATTGCTCTGTAAAAACTACGCCTACCGCGAAGATTTTGCGCGTAGGTCGGATTGCCAATCCGACTTACTTTGGCTGCGGCTTGCCGCGCTATGCTATAATTTCAATAACGGGATTCAACGATGAGCGACTCTGGTAAACGCTGGACAATCAAGGATCGTGAGGGCAACCCAATTTACCTGACCGAGGAACGCTGGCGGCATATCACTGACGGCGAAAACCATCCCGAATTGGAAGCGTACGAAGAGCATTTGAGAACAACCCTTCAAAAAGGGAAGCGCGAGCAGGAACCGCTCAATCCGAGAAAATATCGTTACATCCATTTTTTCGATGATCTGGCAGACGACTTCAACACTTTGGTTGCGATAGTTTTGTTCGGTTTCAACGTGAACAAGCAGGGCAAAACAGAAGCGAATAATTTTGTGACGACTGCATTTTTGAAATACTTCCGGCAGGCATTCGGCAAAAAAGAAAAATGAAACAAAAGAAAACCACCTATTCCTACGATAAAGAAGCGGATGTCCTCTACATCTCGTTCTCGCCGGGCGAAAAGCCGACGGCAGCGGTTGAACTAAACCCGAATATTCTTCTAAGGTTTAACCGGCTGGAAAAACGCGCCATCGGTCTGACGTTGATGGATTTTTCAGTTCTGGTACAAAACACCAAACTGGGACCCAGGAATTTTCCCCTGACCGGTTTGAAAGAACTCGAACCCGAATGGCAGGAGACCGTGATCGAAATCATCACCTCTTCGCCCGTCAACCGCATCTTGAAGGTTTCCGCATACGCGCCGTCTTCAGTGGAGACCATGCCGATCACTTTTGTAAAGAAGCCTCCGATTGCCACAGCCGCTTGATGGATAATGAAATGAAGGGGAGGATTTTTAGATGCTCATCATCAACCAACCTGTTCCCGATTTTGAACTGCCCGACTTGAACGGCAAAACACATCGCCTGTCCGATTATCGCGGGCGCATCGTCGTCGTCAACTTTTGGTCGTGCGAATGTCCGCATTCGGAGCGAACAGATAAAGCCATCATGTCCATGTTCGTGCAGTGGCAGGATGACGCGGCCATGCTGTCCATCGCATCGAACCGGAACGAGTCGGTGGAGGCGTTGAAAAAAGCGTCCGAAGCGCGGCGCCTGTCAAACGTCCTGCATGATGCGGATTGTCGGGTCGCGGATCTGTTCGGAGCGGAGACCACGCCGCATGTCTTCGTCATGGATCGGGATGGAATCCTGCGCTACCGCGGCGAGGTGGATGACGTCACGTTTCGCCAACGGACTCCCACCCGCTTCTTCCTGGACGAGGCGGTTGAGTCGCTGCTTGCCGGGCATTTTCCCACGCCGACAGAGACTCCCGCCTACGGGTGCGCCATTGTCCGCGAAGTTTGATAGAATCAGCCTGTGATTGATATCGAACACCGCGCCGGGTTTTTGGATCGAATCCACCTCTTCAATGGGCTGAAGGAAGGGGAGTTGGAGGGAATCGCCGCAAAGCTGGAAGAGCGCGCGTATGCAAAAGATGATGTGATCTTCGAGCGCGGCGCAAAACCCGACGGCTTTTACATGATCTTCAAGGGGAAGGTGAAGGTCGCCCGCCCGCGCGAGAAGGGGGAGGAATTTCTTGCATGGCTCACAGCCGGCGACTATTTCGGCGAAGAGGCGTTGTTCGAAAACCGCAACCGGTCGGCGACCATTCGGGCAATGGAAGATTCGGCTCTGTTCTTCCTGTCGCGCCAGGATTTTGACAGCCTGCTCGCGAAGTATCCAAAGCTGGAGCCGAATTTCCAGGTGGCGATCAAAAGCCGCAAACTGGCGCGCGCAACGCTGTTCAAATGGCTGGGCGCGAATGAAGTCATCTATTTCATCGCGCGGCGTCATAAAATACGGCTGTATCAGGTTTTGATCGCGCCGTTGTTTTCATTGGCGGTCCCCATCATCCTGTTTGCGTGGGCGTTCATGGCGCAGGCGGTCACGCCCACCGCAGTCGGCGTGGTCCTTCTGATTGGAATCGTTTTGTGGGCGGCGTGGGTGTGGGTCGATTGGAGTAACGATTATTACATTGTCACCAACCAGCGCGTGGTGTGGGTGGAGCGCGTCATCGGCATTTATGACAGCCGCCAGGAGGCGCCGCTCAGCACCATCCTTTCTGTAGGCGTGGAAACGGATGTCATCGGGCGCGCGCTGGATTACGGTCACATCTCCGTGCGAACCTTCGTTGGAAACATCCGCTTCGAATACGTGGATCATCCCAACCAGGCGGCGGACTTGATCCGCGAATTGTGGGAGCGCTCAAAATCAAAAGGCGTTTTCGCGCAAAAAGAAGCGATGAAGAACGCGCTCCGTTCGAAGCTGGGACTGCCCCTGCATAAACTCCCCGAGGAGCCTTTGCCGCCCGTTGTGCCGGATGATACAACCTTGCAGAAGAAGGGATTACTCCGCATTGTACTGGGCAACTTGTTTAAACTCCGCACTGAGGAAGGCGGGACGGTCATTTACCACAAACATTGGATCGTGCTTTTGCAGCAAATGCTGCGCCCGCTCGTCTTCTTCCTCATCTTGCTGGGGTTGTTGATCTCCCGTTTTTGGAACCTCTGGGGAGACAGCGGCAATGCGGTCTTTGAGAAACTTGACAGTGGCGGTTTTCGTCCAGACACGATCATTGTTACTATCCTGTTTTTTATGTTGATCTTCCTGGGCTGGATGGTGTGGGAATATATTGACTGGAACAATGATATCTTCAAGGTAACGCCCGAAGAGATCATAGACCTGGACCGAACCCCGCTCGGCACGGAGGAACGCCGCGCCGCGCAGATCGAAAACATTCTCAGCACGGAATACAAACGCATTGGTCCGCTGGGTTATGTGTTCAACTACGGCACAGTGTATATCGTCGTCGGCGGGACGAAGCTCTCCTTTCAGGACGTGCTTGACCCCGCCGGCGTGCAGGCGGATATCAACCGGCGGCGCATGGCGCGCATTGCAAAGAAAAACGAAGATTCCGCCAACGTGGAGCGCGAACGCATGGCAACCTGGCTGGCGGCGTATCACCAAAATATAAAAGAGTTTACCCCCGGCTCCACCAAACTGGAGGAGGACGACATCCAACGGCTCACCAGGGCTGGAATACAACTGCCCGAAGACGAACTTCAGGAGGACATCGAGGACATGCTCGACGAGGGCATGGACGACCAGTCCATGGACGGCGCGGAAGGGTAAACAGCTCGAAGACAGAAAAAGGAAAAAGACAAGACATGGCATTAAGACAAATCGCACACCTGCCTGAACCCATCCTGCGAAAGAAGGCAAAACCCATTACCAAATTCGATAAAGACCTGCAAACCCTGATAGACGACATGATCGAAACGATGCGCGAGGCGCCGGGCGTAGGACTTGCCGCGCCGCAGGTGAATATTCCGCTGCAATTGGCAGTGATCGAATATGCCGAAAATGAAGACGAGGAAGAGGAGAACGAAGATGCGCCTCCCAAGCCGAAGAAACTCTACGTGCTGGTCAACCCGGAGATCATCAAAGTCTCCGAGGAAAAAGTGCTGGGCGTGGAAGGCTGCCTCTCCATTCCCGGATTGATCGGCGAAGTACAACGGCATGAAGCGATTCAGGTCAAGGCGCTCAACCGTCATGGACAGCCTGTCAAACTCAAAGTGAATGGCTGGATGGCGCGCATCTTCCAGCACGAAATTGACCACTTGAACGGCGTGCTGTTCACGGACCGCGCCGCGCAGGTATGGAAGCCGAGCGAAGAAGAAAATGAAGAGACACCGCTGGATTAAGTTACAGGTTGCAGGTTTAAGATTGGAAAGTTAAAACCTGCAACCTTAAACCTGTAACCTTAAACCTGTAACCTTAAACCTGCAACTTTAAACCTGCAACTTTCAACCATGTACTTACGCCGCCTCTCCCTCACCAACTTTCGCAGTCTTACCCGCCTGGATGTTGAACTTCCACGGCGGGCTGTTGTGTTGGTAGGAGGCAACGCGCAGGGAAAGACAAGCGTACTCGAAGCAATCTATTTTCTGGCGGCATTCACCTCGTTCCAAACCCACTCGGACCGGCAAATCGTCAACTTTCACGAGGCGAAGAATCCGCTGGCAGTGACGCGGCTTGTGGCGGACTATCAGCGCGGCAAGACCAAACACCGCCTCGAAGCGCGTCTCATTCTCGAACCGACCGGCGCAAACGGACAACGTCTGCGCAAGGAGATTCTGCTCGATGGCGTCAAACGTCATGCCAACGATGTCATCGGTCATTTCAACGCGGTCATCTTCGTGCCGCAGATGTCGCAGATCATCGAAGGCGGACCCGACGAACGCCGCCGCTATCTCAACCTTGCGCTGGCGCAAGCCGTCCCTGCGTATGCGCGCGCGCTCGGCGAATATTCGCAGGCGCTCAGTCAACGCAACGCGCTGCTCAAGGCGTTGAATGAACTCGGAGGAAACAGGGACCAACTCCAGGTCTGGGATGAGGCGTTGGTCAGGTTTGGGGCGCAGATCATCCTGTGGCGGATTCAAGCCGTCAAGGAGATCGAGCGACTCGCTTCGCGCATCCATCACGAGCTGACTCGCGGAACCGAAATCCTTCGCCTCGCCTATGAACCCGCCTACGACCCGCTGCCAAAACCAAACGGTCAACTCGGCTTGAAACTCGACACGACGATTGACCGCTCTTCGATTGAGTTGGATGAAATTCAGGATGGTTTTCTGACGCGCTTGAAAGAGATACGCGGCGAAGAGATCGCGCGCGGCGTGACGACGATTGGTCCGCACCGCGATGATTTGCGTTTCGTAATCAATAAAGCGGACGTGAGCGATTACGGCTCGCGCGGTCAGATGCGGACGACCTTGCTGGCGTTGAAACTCGCCGAGGTCGAATGGATGAAGGAACGCACGGGTGAATACCCGGTCATTCTGCTCGATGAAGTAATGGCGGAACTCGACTCATCCCGCCGTGCAGATTTGCTAAGATACGTCAGTCAGGATCAACAAGTTTTATTCACCACCACCGATCTAAAATTGTTCTCGCCTGAATTTTCAGAAAATGTGGAGGTTTGGGATGTAAAGAATGGGGTGGTCACACCGAGGAGATAAAAATGAGCATTTACTTTTACTGGATGATCGGCGAGATCATCCTCATGATTCTTTTCTTTTCGTTCATCATCTTCAGGCTCTGGCGAAAAGCAAAAACGCAAAAAGGGAAAATCGAATTACCGGAAAGCGTCAACGGAAAGATCTTTCACTACACAAAGCGCATCCTGCGCCTGCTCGGGTTCGGATTTGCCATATTCCTTGCCATAACGCTCTTCATCGCCATCGAACGGTCGGCGCTTTCTGTCTTTCTTGAAACCGCCCCCGCCCCCAGCAAAGTGAGCATCCCTTCGGACCTCGGCTTTGACATAGAGGAAGTTACATTTGAAAGCGAGGATGGCATTACACTGGCAGGCTGGTTCACGCCTTCGCAAAACGGCGCGACGATCATTTTGCTCCACGGCTATGGCGGCAATCGCACAGGGATGATCTGGCACGCGGACAAGCTCGCAAAAGATGGGTACGGCATTTTGATGTACGATGAACGCGCCAGCGGCGAAAGCACAGGCGGGTATCGTTCCTTCGGCTGGGAAGACCATCTCGACGTCAAAGCGGCGATCCAATTTATTCATGCCCGCAATGCAAACGAAAACATCGGCGCGGCAGGCTGTTCCACGGGCGCATCCATTGTCGTGTACAGCGCCGCGCTTTACCCGGAGATCGGGGCAACCTGGGGCGACGGCAATTCCGCCGTCCGCGCGCAGGATTTGCCCGCGCCGAAGAATCCGCTCATGGCGGTAATCATCGGCAGCAATTATGTGATCGATTGGATGTACACCGTCAAACTGGGTATCGAAGCGCCGGCTCCATTGATCGAGGTACTTCCAGACATTGCGCCGCGTCCGCTGATGCTGGTCGGCGGCGGGACGCGAAATCCCATCCTTGGCAGTGAAGCGGATTTGTTCACCCTGCGTTTTGCGGAAATCGCGGGGTCGAACGCCGAAGCTTGGGTAATCGAAGAAACCACGCATTGCGACGGTCCGTTTCACAGACCGGAGGAATATTCGCAGCGAATGATTGCGTTTTTCGATGAAGCATTTAATATAACGAGATGATATGTGATGTAAAATAACCCACATGGCAGATGTCGTCGTAGTCGGTTCGTTGAATGCAGACCTTGTTGTGAAATCGCCGCGCTTTCCCGCGCCGGGCGAAACCATCAGCGGAGACGATTTGCAAATCATCCCCGGCGGCAAGGGCGCGAATCAAGCCGTGGCGGCGGCAAGGCAGGGGGCGCATGTATCAATGATCGGACGGGTCGGAAGCGATGGTTTTGGTCCATTCCTTGTTGACAACTTGAAGTCCAACAACGTCGAAACTTCGCATGTCTTTAAAACGGATTCGGCTACCGGTACTGCCATCATCGTGGTGGATGCGAACGGGCAGAACAGCATCGTGCTTTCGCCGGGCGCAAACGGCAAAGTCTCGCCAGCAGATGTGGACTCCGCTTCTTTCTTAAACTCAAAATTGCTCCTGCTCCAGTTGGAAATCCCCACGCCGACAGTTCTACGCGCCGCGCAAAAAGCGCGCGAAGCTGGATTGCAAGTCATCCTCAACCCCGCGCCTGCAAAACCACTTCCGCAGGAACTGCTTGCAAACGTGGACATTTTGGTCCCCAACGAAAGCGAACTTTCCCTGCTGACCGGTTTGCCCGTCACCGATGCGTCATCTGCTGAAACGGCGGCAAAGGAAATTTTAAAGCAAGGCGTGAAAACCGTCATCGTGACGCTGGGCAGTAAAGGCGCATTGCTCGTGACCGATTCACAAGTGACGCATGTCAACACGTATAAAGTAAATGTAGTGGATACCACCGCCGCAGGCGATGCCTTCATCGGCGGATTTGCCTCAAAAATAATCGAGAGCAGAAGGCGTTCTCCAACCCAAGAGGGCGCATCCTACGCAATGGATATTGAAAACGCCGTCCGTTATGGATGCGCGTGTGGCGCATTGGCAACGACAAAATTCGGCGCACAGCCATCCCTGCCAACCAAAGCAGAAGTGGAAAGGTTCATGTCGCTGTGAGGAGGAGCGCATTCACTTCGCTCAGCGTAAATTCCGCGACGACGAAGCCGCCCCTATCCAGGAGGTTGCTTCGGGCAAAGAACGCCCTCGCAACGACATTATAAACATGCCCCCAACTCGAATCATCATAGACACCGACCCCGGCGTGGACGATGCGCTGACCTTCCTGCTTGCGCTCGCCTCGCCGGAAATCCAACTCGAAGCCCTCACCACCGTGCAGGGAAATGTAGCCATCGAGAAGACCACGCGCAATGCCCTATCCGTGCTGGAGTTCTTGAAGGCGGGTGACATTCCAGTGGCGCGGGGATGCTCGCGTCCGCTCGTGAAAGCGCCTCATGCTTCGGGTGAGGCTGTTCACGGCTCCGGCGGAATGGGTCGAACCAACCTGCCTGATCCGGCTTCCAAACCCATCGAGGCTCATGCAATTGATTATCTGATCGAACGTTTCATGGCGGAACCAAAGCAGATCAGCCTGTTCGCCATCGGTCCGTTGACCAACGTGGCGCTTGCCATCCGCAAAGAGCCGCGCATCGTGGATGCGGTCAGGGAACTGGTCATCATGGGCGGGGCGATCCGTTCCGGCGGCAATATCACGCCGCTGGCGGAATTCAACGTCCACGAAGACCCGCACGCGGCGCACATCGTTTTTCATTCGGGGATTCCCATCACCCTCATTCCGCTGGACTCGACGTACAAATGCCTGCTCACGGGAGATGACATCGAACGGCTGAACAAAATCGACTCCTCCATCGCAAGATTTGTCCGCGATGCGACGGCGGATTACATGGCATTCTATTTGAAATATGAGGGTTTCAACGGATGCGCCCTGCATGATCCGCTGACCTTGGCGGCGATCATCGCGCCCGAACTGCTGACGCTCGAAGAGCATTATGTCAGCGTGGATATTTCGGGCGGGGTTTCGACCGGCAAAACGTACGCGGATTTTATGAAGGTCTCGAAACAGCCCGCGAATATGAAAGTCGCACTCGATGTGAAGGGACGCGAATTCGTGGAGTTGTTTTTAGAAAGGATCATGTCATTGCGAGGAGGAGTGGCGCGAATCGCGCCACGACGACGAAGCAATCTCCAAGCCGATGGGGAGATTGCTTCGTCGCGGAGATCACGCTCCTCGCAATGACATGGAATATGCCCAAACACATCCTCCTCGACACCGACCCCGGCATTGACGACTCGCTGGCGATTCTGCTTGCTCTCGCTTCGCCCGAAATCATCCTTGACGGCATCAGCGCGGTTCACGGAAATGCCTCGACGAATCAGACCACGCGAAATACGCTGGCAATTTTGGAAATGGCAAAAGGAAGCCACGTGCCTGTTTACAAGGGCTGCGATTTGCCGCTGGTGAAGGAGTCCCTGCTCAGCCCGGAGACGCACGGGGATACAGGCTTGGGCTACGCAAAACTCCCGGGTCCACAGACCCAGCCCAGGGCGGGGCATGGAAGCGATTTTCTGATCGAGAGCATCATGTCACAGCCGGGGGAAGTCACGTTGGTGGCAATCGGTCCGTTGACGAATGTCGCGCTTGCCATTCGCAAAGAGCCGCGCATCGTGAAAAATGTCAAGGAAGCGTTCGTGATGGGCGGGGCGATCCAACACGCGGGCAACACGACGGCGCTGGCGGAGTTTAATACATTCGTGGACCCGCACGCCGCGCATATCGTTTTCCATTCGGGGATGCCGATCACGCTCACGCCGCTGGATGTGACCTATCAGTGTATTTTTACAGTGGACGACCTGAACCGCTTGTTGAAAATCGCCTCGCCCATCACAAAATTTATCGCGGACTCGACCCGCTTCTACATGGAATTTCACGACGAGTATCAAAAGATCGACGGCTGTGTCATCAACGACCCGATGACGCTGGCGCTGACATTCATGCCCGAAATTTGCGACTACCAAAATTTGGCGGTGGACGTGGACATTTCGACGGGCGTGGGGCTTGGCAACACGTTTGCCGATTTCTATAATTATGAGAAGAAACCCGCGAACATGAGGGTGGCGTTAGGCGTGCGTCCGCGCATGTTCATGGAGTTGTTTCTGGAAAGGATGGAAAAACTGGCAAAGTCCATTTCGTGACATTTCCGTTTTGCGGGTGTTATCACCAGCGAGTCGTCATCCATTCAATCCCCTCGGAGGAAACCATGTTGGAGAAAATCAAGAACAATTTCAATACCCAAACCTGGGTGCTGATCCCGATTGCAATCGCCATTAATATCGCAGTGGGACAGATCGTCGTTCTGCTTAAACTGCCCGTATATCTCGATTCCATCGGCACGGTGCTGGTCGCGGTATTGTGCGGACCCTGGGCTGGCGCGCTGGCTGGCGCTTTGACCAATATCATCTGGGGTCTCGCAATTGACCCGAACGCGCTGCCCTGGTGGCCCGTGGCGTTCTTCATCGGCTATATGGCGGGGCGCATGGCGGAATGGGGCTTCTTCAAGAGCTGGTGGAAGGTGGTGGTGACCGGCTTCGTCGTCGCGCTGACCGCCGCCATCGTTTCCACACCGATAGCCGTGTACATCTACGGCGGCATCACCGCCAGCGGCTCCTCCTTTATCACCGCCTACCTTTTGGAAACGGGCAGGGGCATCTGGCAGGCTGTGTTCAGCACCAACTTCCTGGTCGAGCCGGTGGACAAGATCACAACCGCCATGATCTCCTTTGCGATCATCCTCGGACTGCCCAAACGCACAATCGGCGGCTATCCCAAACCGGAACAGGTGGAAGTGGAAGGCGGCGCGGACAAGAACCAGATGTATATCGCAATCGGCGTTGTGGTTCTGCTTGTGTTGTTCGCGGCGTTCCTGCTTCGCAACGTTTTGGGCGGGTAGTTTCCCTACTTAAAAATACCATGTCACCCTGAGGGAGCGTTCTTCGCGACCGAAGGGTCTCTTACATCAGAGGTAGAGATCCTTCGCTTCGCTCAGGATGACATATTGGAATAAACAGAGACCGGAAAATATCCGGTCTCTGTTTATTCCCCCGACTGGGTATAATGACCGCCTATGCGCGAGAGACTTTCCTTCCACATCAAAAGGGACAGCGCCCTTCACCGCCTCAACCCGCTGACGAAGTTGCTGCTGGTCCTCGCGCTCATTCTGAGCGCCTTCCTTACGCCCTTTTATTGGACTCCGCACATCCTCGCCATTCTCGTCATCCCAATTTTGAGCGTGATCGGCAGGGTCGGCAGGGAATACCTTTCGACCGCGTTTCGGCTCATCCTGCCTGCCGCCACGTTTCTCTTTTTGATGCAGGCGTTCTTTCATCCCATTGGCAAAGAAATCATCTTCGCGTTTTATTTTCTGGATATGACGCTGGAAAGCCTGATGTTTGCATTCGGCAACGCCATGCGCATCGTCGTCATGGTTTCGGCGTTCACCATCTTTTTACTCACCACCCATCCCAGCGAATTGATGTCCGACCTCTCGCGGCGCGGATTGCCCGGTCAGTTCGCCTACGTCATCATCTCCACGCTTCAGATACTGCCGCAAGTGCAAGCCAAAGCCCAAACCATCATCTCCGCCCAGCGCTCGCGCGGGCTGGAAACCGAAGGCGGGTTTTTTAAACGCGCGGGCGCATTAATTCCGCTCATCGGTCCGCTTGTATTTGGCTCGCTGGTCGAAGTGGAGGAACGCGCCATTGCCATCGAAGCGCGCGGCTTCACCTCCAAACATGTCAAAACGTCCCTGCATGAAATCCCGGATACCCCCACCGATATATTCCTGCGCTGGTTTCTCACCACGCTTATCGCCGCTTCCATCGGGTTGAAATTATGGCTTTCGTAAACCTTCAAAACGTCACCTACAAATACCCGCTCACGAAAACGCCCGTTCTGCAAAACATCAACTTGCAGGTAAACGAAGGCGAGTTCGTCGCGGTCATGGGACCCAACGGCGCGGGCAAATCCACGCTGTGTTATGCGCTGGCGGGCTTCGTCCCGCATTTTTTCAAAGGCGAAATATCCGGCAGCATCGAAGTGGACGGAAAAAAATCAAGCGAGTCCACGCTGGATGAATGGGTCTTGAATGTCGGGCTGGCGTTTCAAAATCCCTTCAATCAAATTTCCGGCGCGAAGTACACCGTCTTTGAAGAGATCGCCTTCGGGCTGGAAAACATCGGCGTGCCGCGCGAAGAAATGAAAGACCGCGTGGATGAAGCCATGTCGCTGACCGGAATCAGCGATTTGGCGGATCGGTCTCCCTATTCTCTCTCCGGCGGACAACAACAACGCGTCGCGCTGACCTCGATCCTGGTCATGCGACCCAGGCTTTTGGTGCTCGACGAACCGACCTCGCAAATGGACCCCATCGGCACGCGCGAAGTCTTTGGCGTCGTCCGCAAGATGGCGGAAGAAGGCATGACCGTCGTGATGGTGGAACATAAAGTGGAATGGATCGCCCACTTCGCAGACCGCGTGATTGCCTTGAAGGAAGGCCGGGTATTCCTGGAAGGGAAGCCAAACGACGTGCTAACCTCCGATCTGTTGGTCGAAAACGGCTTTGGAATTTCGCGTTACACGTCCGCGGCGCGCGAGGCGAAGAAACAAGGCTTGTGGAAGAAGGACAAACTCCCCGTCACGTTATTCGAGGCGGCGGAGGGCTTTAAACCATGATGAACAGAGAGGAACAACGATCAAAATCTCCGTTTATCTCCGTTCATCACGGTGAATTAACGACATGAAAATATCCATCAACGATCTTCGTTTTACCTACCCTGCCGGCGTGGAAGCCCTGCGAGGAATTTCGCTCGAAATCAACCCCGGCGAGCAGGTCGCCATCGTGGGGCAGAACGGCGCCGGGAAGACCACACTCGTGCGGCATTTCAATGGATTACTGCGTCCATCTTCGGGTTCGGTTTGGGTTGGAGATTGGGATACATCCAAATATTCGGTGGCGAAACTCGCCTCGCGGGTTGGTTATGTTTTCCAAAATCCCGACGAACAATTATTTTCAAGGGATGTATTGACCGAGGTTGCGTTCGGTCCGAAAAATTTGGGCTACAAGAAAAATAAAGTGGACGAACTGGTCGGGTGCGCGCTGGCGCTCACGGAGTTGAACGACAAGACCGAAACCAATCCCTACGATCTCTCCCCCACCTGGCGTAAAATGGTGGCGTTGGCATCCATCATCGCCATGGACACGCCCATCGTCATCTTCGACGAACCGACGACGGGACAGGATGCGGTCAACATTGCGCGGATTGCAAACGTCATTGCCGAGATCAAAAAAGAAGGCAAGACCGTCATCACCATCACGCACGACATTGATTTCTGCGCCGAAAATTTCGAACGTGTCATCGCGCTGTCCAATGGCGAAGTTTTATTGGACGGCGAAGCGCATGATGTGCTGGGGCGGGAAGAGATTCTGGCAAAGACCTACGTCGATCCCCCGCAGTTGACGAGGCTGGGCAAAGCGCTGGGGCTGAAAGAGACCGTGATTAATCAGGAAGAGTTTTTGAATGCGTTGAAATGATGTTTGTAAACCGCCAACTCTTCATACCCCGAATCATTCTCGAATAATTCCCGCTTGTAAACTACATCTTCGAATTCCGCGATGACGATCTCGGCAGTGGTGTAGACCTTGCATCCGCTGACGAGGTGACCGCCGATGGTTGCCCCATCGCCATCGGAGATGGCAATGTGCAGGTGCGAGCCGTGAATCGAGACCGTTCCCGTCATGGAGACGATTTCGAAATGACCGTCATAGTTGTTATACGAACTGCGGTTGGCAAGCCGCAAGGTGGCATGGGTCAGGCTGCCGACACTGGATAACACGCATCCCGCCTCGATATTATTTTGTTTGACGAATTCTTCAATGGAGTCGAAGAGGTCTTGCCCGGGTTTGAGACGGAAGGTGTGGGTTTTCATGAGTCGAAGCGTAAGACCTGACAGGTTTCTTAAAACCTGTCAGGTCTGTTGTTACCAAAACAAAAATCCCGTTACAGAGGCGAACCAGTCCACGAGCGGCTGGTAGATTTGCAGCCCAATCACGCCAACGATGATTCCCAGCGCCGCGCCAGCGAGGATGTCTGAAAGATAATGCACGCCCATGGCGACGCGGGCAAAAGCCACCAGCGGCGCCCAAACCCAAAGAGCAAGAGCAAGCCAGAGCGGGGCGAGAGCCGTTCCCACTACGGCAATCAGAAAGGCGCGGGCGGCGTGTCCAGATGGAAAGGAGAGCGGGTCGGTATTGCGATAGATCCCGCCCCATTCGCCTTCGGGGCGTTTGCGTTTGACGAGAAGTTTCACGGCAAGCACAACGGCGGCAAGACCGGCAATGCCGAAGAATTCAACCGTCTCCCATTTTTTCCAATCGGAGTCGCTGAAGAGCCAGGCAATGATGAGCGCCGGGAACCAAAACCATGAGTCGCCGGAATGGGCGAAGAAGATGGCAAGATTGCGCAAAAAACCCGGCTTTTCAGCCACACGGAATTGACTGGAGAGTCGGGCGTCGAGTTCGAGGATGGAACGGAAACTCATTTCCTGCCTGCTTTTGCCTTCCCTTTGGTTTTGGATGAAGCCGTCTTTTTGGCGGGCTTCGCTTTTGTGACCTTCTTTTTGGAAGCAGGCTTGCGAACAACCCGTTTTGCTTTCGGCTCCCGTTTCGCAAGGTCTGCGCGCATCATCTCGAGTTGATGGGGTTTGTCCACGTCCATGCACGGCTCGGCGTGATCCCAGATGATGGCGCGCCCCTTGATGCCGATCCTTTCGCAGACTCTTTCAACCATTCCCTGCAACGTGAATTGACCCGTCAGATATTTGAATGCCGTGCCCACGCCGATGATGGCAGCCTGCCGAAAGGGGCTCTTGCGGTTGCCGATCAATTGCTCCCAGGTGTCAAGGTGTTCGGTTGTCATGCGGACGTGTGTGACATTGATGTCCGCGCCGCAGACTTCCATGTCCTTGAGTTTGGTGTAGGTGCGGTTGGAGGTTGGGAAGCGCGCCTCCATGACGTCACGCGGGCAGACGCCGTAATAAAGGTCGTCTTTGGTTTTCATGGCGGTTTTGACCAGCCAGTCCACCATGTCCCCTTTGAGCGAAGGGATGTCGGCGGAAACGACGAGGAGGTATTCGCCTTTTGGATTCAATTCCAACGATTTGTTCACGCCCGCGACGATGTTCGCCAACATGCGTCCCTGATTCGAGATGTAATGCAGGGGTTTTTTGCAGGTCAATTCACTTTTCGGCGAAAGCCCGATGAGGACGACCTGATCCACCATCTTTGCGCTGCCGAGCGCGTCCAGCACCCATTGCACCATGGGTCTACCGGCGACGTCTATCAACGCCTTGGGATTGCCGTTGGAATATTCATACAATGGGTCGCCGGGCTGGGGGATCCCTCCGGCGGTGACGATTGCATTCATCTTCATCATCAATTCAACTCCTGCAATTGCGGTTCGAAACCGAGTTTATCGAGCATCTCGTTCAATTCATCGAAGGAGAGCGGACGGTCCTTGCCGGAGGACGCCACCAGCGCGGCTTCCATCATGTTCGTGCCGAAGGAACGTCCGTCCAGGACGGGGGTTGTGGTGACAAGATATTTGATGCCGCACTTCCTGAAAAATTCGACGTCGTCGGGCGTGGTGGTGTTGGTGACGACGACCTTGCCCTGCATATTTTCCAGCGGCATGTGGCGTTTGATGTAATGACAATCGCCTGCGATCACCGTCGCCCACTCATACCATTTGTTGAATTTGGGTTTGTGTTCGTCCTGTTTTTCGCCTGTCGGGTAGAGCCATTCGAAGGGAAAGCGCGTGACAATGGGAATCAATAACGCCGCCAGCGTTCTCAAACCCCGCATCGTGCGGACGGGGATCGGGACATCGAGCGCAAACATCAGGTCGCAGAAGACGGTTTCGTAGCCCGCCTCGGCAAAGGATTTGGAAAGTCCCCAGCGATCCACGCCGACGGTGACCATCACTTTTCGTCCGCGCTGGTTGATGTAGCCGCCGATCTTTTTATCGAGAAAGGCGGGGGCTTTGTTCTCGAGCGTGTTCTTCAAACCGCCGCCGTCCACCACGGGGGTTTTCTGAACAAAGCGGACCAGTTTTTGAACGGAATGAAACGGGTAGAACTTGCCTTCCACAATCGCCCCCAAGTCTGCGCCGCCGACGCCGAATGCGTCCACTTTGCCGTCGAGTTCCTTGAATTTTTGGGCGGCGGTTTCCATGTCGCCGTCTGTGCCGATGCGTTCGATGCGAACGGTTTCGCCCAAAAGATTGACTTCCACAGCCTTGTTGCGTTTGGATGAACCAATGCTGATGCTGACTGCGTGTTTCATGAAGAATCCTCCACAGATGAGATAACGCCAGTTATATCACGAATCAGGTTTCGGGTCCGGTGGGAAGCGTGAAGTAAAACGTGGAGCCTTTTCCCGCTTCGCTCCTGACCCAGATCCTGCCCCGGTGAATTTCGATGATTCGCTTCACGAGGGCAAGCCCCACGCCGGTTCCTTCGGAGTCGGCGTCGAGTTTGTTGAAAAGTCCGAAAATCCTGTCGTGATGGACAGGCTCGATTCCCATGCCGTTGTCACGAACGTAGAAGATCGGTTTTTCGTCTTCAAAGCCTTGCTGACCGATCTCGATCACGGGCTGGCTTTGAGACGCTGTGAATTTGGCGGCGTTGTCAATCAGGTTTTGCAGGACTTCAACCAGCCTGCGCCGGTCTCCGTACACGGTTGGCATTTCGTCCTGAACCCGAACTTGAATCGAGTTTTCCTGTAAGCGCCCGTGAACCATTTCCAACGCTTCCTGAACAATGTCAATGAATGGAATGGTTTGATGCGGGCTCATCAACCGCCCGACCCGCGATATTTCCAGCAGTTCGTTGAGGAGGGATTGCATTTTGTCCGTCGCGTCGGCGATGCGTTTGATGTCGCTCCGCAGGCGCGAGAGATTGCCGCTGGCGGCGTCCTGCTCCAAAAACCCAAGGAAGCCTTTGATGGTGATTAGCGGCGACTTTAAGTCGTGCGAGACGGTGTAGGTGAAGCGTTCTAGTTCGCTGTTCTTCTCCTCCAGTTCGTTGATCAATTTTTCGCGTTCGGTTTCCACCCATTTGCGTTGGCTGATGTCGCGCACCATGATGATGGCGGATTCGGGCGTCACAGCGACGATGCGCGCCTCGAAAAACTGAACTTCCTCTCCGGGCGGCAAGCCGTATTCGAATGCGTGCAGTTGACCGGTGGCAATGGCGCGTTCGAGCGAGAACATGGTTTGTTCTGCAATGGCGGGCGGGAACAACTCCATGATGTTCTTTCCGATGAACCCGTCGGGCGGCATAAGCGGGGTGATGCCGGCGGATGCCATGAAATCCAGAAAAACGCCGTCTTTGGAAACTTCGAAGATCATATCCGGGATGGAGGCGAGGATGGCGCGCGTCCGCGCTTCGGCGCTTCGGAGGGCGTCCTGGGTTTGTTTCTGTTCCGTGATGTCATAGAACATGGAGAGGATGCAGAACTGCCCTTTGAGTTCGATGATTTCATACAAGGCGATGGCATGGCGGGGGTCGCCGGTGCGGTATTGGAGGAACTGGTTATCCGGGTTGAGGATGGAACGTTTTTGTTTGAGTTCTTCGACAAAGTTCAGGCGTTCCTGCGGCGTGCCCCACATTTCCAGTTCCGCCGCCGTCTTGCCAATGGAGGTTTTCGGGTCGTATCCGGTGAGGTTCCAGTAGGACTGGTTGGCGTCGAGCAGGACGCCTTCTTCGAGGGTTGTGATGCAGATTGCCACCGGGCTGGCGTGGAATACCTTGCGGAAGCGTTCCTCGCTGGAGCGCAAATCCCTTTCGATGAGTTCCCGCTCCATGATCTCCTTTTGGGCGTCTTCATACAAGCGGGCGTTGTCAATGGCAAGGGAAGCCAGCGCGGCGAATCGTTCCAAAAGGATGACCTGCTCCGGCGTGAATTTCTTCTCCCTGTCGGTGTGGGCAATGACCAATGTGCCAACCACTTTTACGCCGGATTTGAGCGGCACGCCCAGAACAGGTCCGAAATTGACATCCACAAAGTCCGGGTTTCTGCCCTGCCATCGGCTGTAATCCTGGGTGAGGATGGTCATTCCGCGTTCCCAGACCTTTCCCGTCAGCCCGACGCCTTTGTAGGTCAGCGCGCCATTCATGGATTCAAACACGCCTCTGCCAAGTTCCTGCTTCAGCGCAGACTCGTCCGACAGGAGGAGGTCAATGCCGACATGGGGGGTATCCAGCAGTTCGCTCAGGCGGGCGAGGATGGATTCAAAGAGAGGATTAATTTCCAGTCGGTTGAGCAGCCCCAGGGCGGTTTCGTGAAGCGCGGTGAGATATTGGGCTTGCAGTTGCAGTTTTCTCTCCACCCGCAGGCGTTCCTTCAATTCAAGATTGGAGATGGAAAGGGAGCGGTTCAGGCTGTGGATGAGCAAATAGATCAGGATGCCGGAGGCGATGAAAACGGCGGTCAGGTCGCGGGCAAAACTGAGCGGAGGGTCCGCTTCGAACTGACGCAACCCTTGTTGTTCCTGAAACGCGAAATACCACATCGCCGCAAGGCTGGCTATACCCGTCAACAAGCCTTCGCGCCATCCGAGCAAAAGACCGGCGAGAAGGATGATGGTCAGGTAGGAAATGGCAGCGACATCCCGAAGCCCGTCCGATTGCGAGGCTTGGTATGTCATTGCGAGCCAGGTGGATGCGACCAGAAAAATTCCGGCAATTCGCACATATCCGCGATGGATGATGAACAAAGTCAGCGCAAGTATGAAAATGACAAGCGGAAGGATGAACATGGATGAATCGCTCAGCCATTCCCCCGTCGCCACGCGAAGCATGGTAATTATGAAAATAACGCCCATTGCCGACCATCCAAAGGCGTTCAGGATGCGGGCGGCGCGGGTCATCTCCTCGTCCTCGAAAATGGGGGCGGCAAAGATTCTGCGAAACCGGTTGAACATGATAGTCATTATATAACATGTCCAAATTGGCGGAATACGTCAATATTGGGAGCATTCAAATGTTGTAGATTCTTTCCCAAAATTCACTCTGTACAAATTCCCAAAATGAACCGCCAAGCCGCCAAGAACGCCAAGAAAAAGAAG
>JAGUZU010000078.1 GCA_020060625.1 Anaerolineales bacterium
CGTCGAGCTTGGTGAAACTGTTGAGGCTGGCGGTCACCCGCAGTCTATCCTGGCAGTATATAACGGACAGGCTGATGTTGCCACTGCCTTCTTCAGCGCGCCCTTGCTTCCGGAAGGCTCTTGGGCCATGGGCGATGCTCCCGATGTTCCAGATGAGGTGGTTGACTCCTGCGCCCCGAATGCAGATGATGAGTTGTGGTGCGGTGAATACCGTGTCCTGGATGCCCGCGGCACCGTGACCGCTGACGCGCCTGATGTCGTCCAGCAGGTTCGCATCCTGACCCTCTCGAAGGAAATCCCGAATGACACCATGTCCTTCTCGCCCGATTTCCCGGTTGAGTTGAGGCAGACCATCATCGACGCATTGATCGAATTTATCGATCTTGAGAACCCGGACTGCGCCAACTCCCTCTGCAACGAAAAGTTCTATGGCTGGACCGCAGTTGGACCGATTGCCGACGAGAATTTTGACGGCGTCCGCATCCTAGTTGCACAGCAGGGCATCACCCTCGAAGATCTTGGTAAGTAGTTTTAGGTACTTTACCATTTCTTGCCCCAGGGATTCCTGGGGCAAGATTTAATTTAGACATTATCCATTTTTTATAACTTATTCCATTCTTCGACATTTGAGTAGGAATCCAAGAAAGGCGGTATTTCACCATGTTAGAAGTCAAAAATCTTTCCAAAGTGTATGATGGTGACGTCCAAGCCCTCAAAAATGTCAGCTTTACCGTAAACCAGGGTGAATTCCTGGCTGTAATCGGACTAAGCGGCTCTGGGAAATCCACCCTGTTACGCTGCATCAATCGGTTGATCGAACCCACAGAAGGACAGATCCTCTGGAAGGGGCAGGATGTTACTGCTGCCAGCCAGGATGAGATGCGCCGGATTCGCCGCAAGATTGGTATGGTATTCCAGCATTTCAATCTGGTCTCCCGCTCAAGAGTCATCACCAATGTATTGGCTGGCAGGCTGGGGTATGTCAACCCGATGATGAGCGCCCTTAACCTCTTCCCGAAAAGCGACATCGAAATGGCGCTCGCCCAGCTTGACAGGGTTGGCATTATGAATCAGGCTTACAAGCGCGCCGACGAACTCAGCGGCGGACAGCAGCAGCGGGTTGGAATAGCCCGCGCCATGATGCAGGAACCCGCCATGATTCTGGCAGATGAACCCGTCGCCAGCCTGGACCCCGTCCTGGCCCACTCCATTATGCAATATCTTGAGAAAATCAATAAAGAATCTGGCGTCACTGTCCTTTGCAGCCTGCACTTCCTGGATTTGGTACACCGATACGCCGACCGGGCAATTGCTCTCAACGACGGGGTTTTGATGTTCGATGGACCTCCCAGCGAGATCGATGATGAAAAATTCCGGGAAATCTATGGCAAAGACGCAGAGCGCGTAGGGTAGAGGAGTCAACCATGAAAAAGAGTTCGTCTCTGATCAAATCAATTTCTGTTGGGCTGGTAACCCTTCTGGTTCTTGTTATTCTTGCTTATGGCTTTACGGTAACCAATATTAACTTTGAAGAAACCCGCTCTGAAAGACGCGTTGCTTCACTCACACGAATTCTCAGGGCTTTGGCGCATCCCAGAATTTTCGATTATGAATACAAGGAAGAGGATGTTGAGATTCCCTTTTATTTGGGGTGTCCCGAAGGCGGTGTTGAGTTCCCTGAAGTAAATCGGTCAGAGGCGTTTATCGTCGCCAGTGTCGCGTGTGCCGAGCCAAAGGAAACCATCGTGGTTGAAGGATATAACTTTCAAGAAAACTCATCCGGCCCGATAAACTTCATCGGATTCAGCGCTGACGCTCCGGAGGGAGTTCCCCTCCAAATGGGCAGTTTCCAGGCAGACGCACAGGGCAATTTCCGGGTTGAGGTGACCGTCCCCAACCGCCAAATTAAGGAAGACCCTCAAGCCATCCGCGCCACCGGAAGGGTGCGTGTTGGCTCCCCTACGATTTCCCGAGACGCCCAGGTCACTTGGGAAAAAATTGTTGAAACGGTCTTCATGGCATTACTTGCCACTACCTTTGGCACTCTAATGTCCATTCCCATCAGTTTCTTTGCCGCCCGCAACCTAATGTCAGATATTAAAATTCCGCTCAGCAATATTTCCCTTTCGCTGGTTGGATGGCCGTTGGGCATGTGGTTGGGTCTAAAAGCAAATCAGATTCTCGTAAACTTGCTGTCCCCTCTTTTTAATTCATTTATCCCCACCCTGGCGGGTACAATCATCCTGCCCATCTTGGGATTTTTGTTTATAAAGTGGATTTTATCCAAGCAAGATGAAGATGCGGAACTGAAATTAAAAGATCGATTTGTAAATCTACTCTATACCATTGCGGCAGCCATCCTGGTTTTTGCCTCCATATTATTTGTCGGTAAACTCCTCATTCAAATTGGCATTTACCTTACCCTGGATAAGGAAGCCCCGCTTTACTTCATCCGGAGGTTTATTTTCCAGGTAGGGGATATTATCATCATGTTGCTGCCTGCCATCTCTGCCCTGGTTGGCGGCGGGCTTTTTGGCGGGTTATTTGGCAAATTTGGACAAACGATCAGCGACAGAATCGCTCCTGCGACAGGGAAAATCATCAACCTGATCATCACTCCCATTGCCGGCGCTGCAATTGCGGTTCTTATTCTTCAGGGAGTGGATTGGTTCTATCAATTTAACAACCCGGACATCACTCTCTATTGGCCGGCTGGAATTGGCGCCGGCATCGGTTTGGCGTTTGCAATCAAGGCTTCGCCTAAAAGATCGCTGCCGATTGGTATTGTTCTCTATGGTATCATCCGCACCATTTTGAACGGCACCCGATCGGTCGAAGCGCTTGTTATGGCAATTGTTTTTGTGGCTTGGGTGGGGCTTGGTCCATTTGCCGGCGCGTTGGCTCTCGGCTTGCACACTGTCGCCGCCCTTGCCAAACTTTACTCGGAACAGGTCGAAAGCATTCTTGAAGGACCGCTGGAAGCCATTCAGGCAACCGGCGCCAATCGATTGCAAACCATCGTTTTTGCCGTCGTACCACAGATCATCCCGCCATACATTTCATTTACCATGTATCGCTGGGATATTAACGTCCGCATGTCCACCATCATCGGTTTCGTTGGCGGCGGCGGAATTGGTTTTGTCCTCCAACAGAATATCAATCTGCTAAACTATCGGGCAGCCAGCGTCAACATGCTTGCAATTGCCATTGTTGTATCTCTGATGGATTATATATCCTCCAAGATACGGGAAAAATATGTGTAGCGTTTTTGGAATTAAAAAGGACTGGCGTCAAGCCAGTCCTTTTGTTATTTCGCTCCGACTGGCAGGCTGTCGGAGAACGCAATCCGCGTCAGTTTTTACCGCGAAGCGCGTAAAGAAGCCTCTTGAAACTTGGCGCTCTTGGCGGTAAAAAATACCTCATGGATGGTGGAGAAACGAGGATAGGTTATTTAATTCAACTGCTCTCTCACTTGCTTATAAATCCCCGGCGTTGCCGCCAAAATGGTGAGCGGCTTCAGGTAATCCGGGCTGCCGTCCACAGCCGTGACCTTTGCTCCGGCTTCCTCGGCGATTAGTCCGCCCGCGGCGATGTCCCAGGGTTTGAGTTTGAATTCCCAGAAACCGTCGAAGCGCCCCGCGCCAACGTAGCACAAATCCAACGCGGCTGAACCGAGCCGGCGCACGCCTTGAGTCCGCTTGCCGAGGCGTTCGAAATATTTGAAATTGTCCAATTCGGTATTCCACGTGTCGTAGGGAAAACCGGTCACAAGCAGGCTTTTGCCAAGTTCGCTGGTATTGGATACCTGTAATTTCCCGCCATTCAAGAACGCGCCTTTCCCGCGTTCGGCAGTAAACATTTCATCGCGCATGGGGTCATAGACGGCGGCAAGGGTCATCACGCCGTTCGTTGCAAACCCAAGCGAAACGCAGAAGATGGGGATATGGTGCGCGTAATTAACCGTGCCGTCGAGTGGGTCTATGTACCATGTGTCATTGTTTTGCCCAATGGTTTCGCCGCTTTCTTCCGCAAGAATATGACCGCCGGGGAAGCGCGAGCCAATCTCGCCGATCAAAAAGGCTTCAGAGGCGTGGTCGGCTTCGGTCACAAGATCAATTTCCCCTTTGTAATGAATCGTGTGATCCTTGTTGTATCCGTTAAGGAGGATGCTTCCCGCTTCGCGGGCGAGTCGTTCCAAGTCCGAAAGAGTCGGCTTCATGCGTGTCCGTTCCAGATGCGTCGTCCCAGCGCGGACAATGCGAATTCTACGGCGAGGGCGGCGGTTTGATTTTGCGCGTCGAGGATGGGGTTGACTTCCACCAAATCCATGCCGATGAGTTTGTTGGTCTCGGCGAGCATCTCACAAGCAAGATGCGCTTCGCGCTGCGTCAGCCCGGCGGGAACGGGCGTACCTACGCCGGGCGCATGACGCGGATCGAGCGCGTCGAGATCAAGCGAGAGGAAGATGCCGTCCACGTCGCGGCTGACGCGCTCGATGGCTTTTTCCAGCACGGTCACCATGCCGTAGCGGTCGATCTGCTCCATGCTCATCACCATCGCGCCCGCCTCCCGCAAGTTGACCTTTTCGCCCGAATCAAGATCGCGCGCGCCGATGATGGCAATGTTTTTGGGGTCGATCACCGGGGTGGGCTCATCCCACAATTGCACAAGGCTTGGGTCGCCAAGCCCGCAAAGGATGGCAAGCGACATGCCGTGAATGTTGCCCGAGGGCGTGGTTTCGGCGGTGTTGAAATCGGCGTGCGCGTCGAGCCAGACGACTCCGATTCTGCGATTCCGCGCCGCGCCGCGCACCGAACCGATGGAGAGACTGTGATCGCCTCCGATCACAAGCGGGAAGTTGCCAGCCAGAACCGAAGTGGATACTGCGCCGGAAACTCTTCGCGCCATGGGGATGATGCAGTCGAGATATTTTAGTTTCGGGTTGGTGATGGAACACATCTCCGCGATTGGCACTTCCACGTTGCCTTCGTCATGGATGGAGTAGCCAAGTGTCTCCAGTTTTTGTTGAAGGTGCGCATAACGGATCGCGCTGGGTCCCATATCCACGCCGCGGCGGTCTGCGCCGAGGTCTATGGGAACGCCAATGATGTCAATTTGCATGAATATCTCCTGAAGATGATTGGTCTGGATTCGATACCTGATTTTTTATCGAATATGCCGTTACGCGGTTTCGTCCGTTCGATTTGGAATGATAGAGCGCCTCGTCCGCCAGAATCAATAAAACATCGGCGGATTCGGTATGTTCGGGATACGATGCGATGCCCGCCGAAAACGCGCATTTTAGTTTTCTGTTTTCGTATTCGACGACGGTTTCCTCGAATTTTTTCCTAAAGCATTCGGCGCGGTCGTAGGCGGAGTCCAGCGCGGCATCCGGCATGAGGATGACGAATTCCTCGCCGCCGTACCGGCAGACGATGTCGCTTTGGCGCGTGTTCTCGACCAGGAATCCCGCCAAAGATTGCAGGACGAAATCGCCGCATTTATGACCGTAGGTGTCGTTGAACTGTTTGAAGTGATCCACGTCGATGATGATGATGGAAAAAGGCGCATGCTCGCGGCTTGCCCTGGCGATCTCTTTATCCAATGCCTCGGCAAAAAAACGACGATTGAAGACCCCGGTCAGCGGGTCGCGGATGGCTTGTTCCTGTAATTGGGCGCGCAGCCTTTCGTTTTCATTCAACTGTCTTTGCAGCGATTCGTTGAGAGCCTTTAGTTTGTTTTCGAGCGCCTTTCGCTCGGTGATGTCGTATGCCACAATGACGCGCCCTTCGAGCTGGCGCTGGCGGTTGTAGATCGGTGTGATGACAACCTCGAGCGTGTGAATGGGGTCGCCCGGTATCCTGATCTCCTCGCGGGACTGCTCCAGAAAGAAGAATCGGTTGAGCAGTTGGGGCCAGTTACGGAACACGTGAATTGGGTCCTGCCCGATGATTTCATTGATGGGCTTTCCCAGCCATTTCTGCGCCACGGCGTTTGCGTCCACCACGCGGTCGTGCGAGTCGATGACAAACACCATTTCGGGAATATGCTCCATGACCGTGTCGCGCGCGATTGGCACCAGGTCGAACATGCGTAAGCCGAAAACTCCCGCCGCCAGAAGGATGGCGGTGATGTTGAAGGAAAGAGGCGTCAGGTCGATGGGAACGGTGAAGACGGGCAGAATGCCGGGATTCAGCTGGTAGATTACGTTGAGAACGAATGGAATCACCGCCGCGCCCAGCAGGTACGGCGTCTGCCTGCGATATGCAAGACGCGATTTGATGAAACGCCAGACCAGCGCCGCCATGCCTCCCAGCATTAACAAATATGCCTGAACGAATGCGATCCAATACATCGGTCCGCGGGCGATGACCAGGGGACCGCCGGTTTCGGAGGCGACCTGCACGGAAGCGTAGTAAAGATGAAAATTGCCCTCTGAAGCCAGAAAAACCAGGGAGACGGCTGGAATGATCCAAAACAACGCCTGCGCGAGCCTCGACACCAGCCATTTATTCAGATGGGTGTATTTCAAGGCGAAGAAAAACCAGTAGATGGGGACGACCTGGATGCCGATGTTTTCCAGTTTCAGCCAGAAAAGTTTCGTCTCAAACGTCGGGGAGAGCGTGATCATCGCATAGCAAAACGACCAGACGCTCAATCCGAACATCATGAAAGACATCGAATGAATGCCGGGCTTGGACGGGCGGCGCAGCAGCATCGATGCGATGACGAAAGCCGCCATGGCATTGGCGATTAGAACGATTGCAAAGATGATCCACTGAAAATCCATCAAATTGATTCTTGCGGGTTAAGCCGTTCGATAATATCCCACATCCACGGAATATACCTGCCCGCGTTTGATGACCTGTTTTACGAGATTCGTCCCATAGCGGTAGCCGATCTGGCGGTAATTCGATACCGAGAGGATGAGCATATCCGCCTGTTTGCCGGCTTCCAGCGAGCCGATCTCGCCGGATTTGCGGATTGCATGGGCGGCATTAATGGTCGAAGCGGCGATGGCTTGCGCCGGCGTCAACCCCATATAACGACAGGCGAGCGCGATGGCAAACTGCATGGATTCGTTCCACGAAGTGCCGGGGTTGCAGTCCGTTGCGATGGCGAGCATGGCATCCGCTTCCAGGAGTTTTTTTGCGGGCGTGTATTTGCACTCGGCAAGACCAAACGGCGTGCATGGAAGCGCGACGGCAACCGTATCCGATTTGCCCAACGCCTGAATATCCGCATCAGACGTGACCACGAGATGGTCTGCCGACGCGGCATTCAACTCCGCTGCAAGCGCGGCTCCGCCGAGGTTGTCGAATTCGTCGGCGTGGATTTTGAGCGGGAATCCCAGCGACCCGGCCCGGGTCAGGATTTGACGCGATTGTTCGAGGGTGAAGGCTTTCGTCTCGCAGAAGACATCCACAAACGGGAGCGGGCTTCCCGGAGCGTGCGTCTCCCACCATTCCTTCAGCATGGGGAGCATGGTGCTGGTGATTTCGTCCGTGTAGCCTTGCGGGTTATCTTTATACTCGGGCGGGATGGCGTGGGCGGCGAGGAAGGTGAGGACAAGGTCGAGCGGGCTTTCATCGTCCAACGTGAGCAGCGCCTTGAGCAGGCGCAATTCCGTTGAGATTTGAAGCCCGTAGCCTGTTTTGGCTTCGGCGGTGGTTGTGCCGTTTCGGAACATACGAAGCAGGCGCGGACGGGTTTGCGCGATAAGCGCTTCCATGCTGGCGGTGCGTGTGGCTTGGACGGTGGAGAGAATGCCGCCGCCCGCCGCGAGGATGTCGAGATAGGGGGTTCCTGCCATCTTTTTTTCGAATTCATCCGCGCGGTCCCCCGCCCAAATGACGTGTGTGTGCGGGTCTACAAAACCGGGCATCACAACGCAGCGGTTTGCGTCGAGAGTCGGCTCATCGGGATAGGCGTTTTTCAGTTCGTCCGTTGTTCCAATTGCGAGGATCTTTTCATCGCGCATCAGCACGGCGCCATTCTCGATGATGCCAAGAGCGCCAAGAGCCGTCCCGCGTTGGGGTCCGCCTGCGAGGGTGAGTAATTGGGATGCAGAATGAATGAGCATTTTTTGTCACCAGGGTACCGTTTCTTCGCATAATTTAACCACAGAAAGCAAATTATAGGGAAAGTCAGGATTTAGCAACCTCCCTATTGAGAGCGGTTGTGAATAACCCGCCACGAATTTCACGAATTATTCGCCTGGCTTTCGTGTTGGGCTTGCCTCAAAGCACGTCCGCAATCACTTGTCTTGAACATGAGCCTTTCTGCTGCAAAGCCGTCAAAGATTATTTTTCAAAATGGCTCTTCAGGATTAAGTGGGGTAATACCTATTTACCACAGAGAGCACGGAGATTTTTTAAAGGTTTTTCTCTGTGGACTCCGTGATCTCTGTGGTGAAAAAAAGGGAACCCCACCAAATACCAAAGAGCCTTCAAAATAAAAACAAAATTCGTCAGACAAATCCCAAAAAATTAACACACATCTATAACAGCGCGTCAACTGCCAACCTGCTATAATATCCCTGCCACTACACATCGGCACAAAGATGCCTGACACGCGAAACTCTGCGCGTGACACCCCCGAAAGGCAGGTACATTCGTCATGATCCTCATCCCTTTCCCCCTCCACCCGTAAAACCCAAGCCGCGCTTGAACCTATTCGCGTGCCTTTATATCCCTTCTTTGATTTGACGTGCCGCTCGATACCTGGCACTTGAAACCTGGCACTTTACCATGACCCAACACCGAATTACAGACGACCTCGACGCCCTTCTGGACGTCCTCCCCACCAACATTCGCCACGCGGTGGAAAAGGCGAACGACAGCGACAACCTGCTGGAGATCGTCATTGACCTCGGGCGCCTGCCCGCCGCGCGCTTCGTCGAGGGTGAAATCGTCCTCTCCGACAAAGAGATCACCCGCGCAGAGATAGATCACATCACCGAGCGCATCGGCATGTTCGACGCCGACAACCGCGCCGGCATGGAGCGCACGCTCCACCGCATCTCCGCCATCCGCAACCGGCTGGGCGTCATCGTCGGTTTAACCTGCCGCGTGGGTCGCGCCGTGTACGGCACCGTGGACATCATCCAGGACATCATCGAGACGGGCAAGTCCGTGCTGATCCTCGGACGTCCCGGCGTCGGCAAGACCACGCTCCTGCGCGAAGCCGCGCGCATCCTCGCGGAGAACAAGCGCGTCGTCATCGTGGATACTTCCAACGAGATCGGCGGCGACGGCGACGTGCCGCATCCTGCCGTGGGCAAGGCGCGCCGTATGCAAGTCCGCGAGCCGATGCTGCAACATGAAGTGATGATCGAAGCGGTGGAAAATCACAACCCCGAAGTCATCGTCATTGACGAGATCGGGCGCGAACTCGAAGCCCTCGCCGCGCGCACCATCGCCGAACGCGGCGTGCAGCTCATCGGCACGGCGCACGGTCAAACGCTCGATAATCTTTTGCTCAACCCAACGCTCAGCGACCTCGTCGGCGGCATCGAAGCGGTCACGCTCTCGGACGAAGAAGCCCGCCGCCGCGGCACGCAAAAAACAGTTTTGGAAAGACGCGCTCCGCCTACCTTCGACGTCCTGATCGAAATCCAACACCGCGAACGGTTTGCCGTTCACCTCGACATCATGTCTGCGGTGGATTCGCTCCTGCGCGACGCGCCCATCCTGCCCGAAATCCGCACGCGGGATGAATCGGGGGAGATCAAGATCGAGAAGGCGACTCAGCCCAAAGTCCGAGGTGAAGCGACAAAAGCCCCGCCTCGCACTCGACGTCAGCCTGTTTCTGCTCCCGAGCCGACTCCGCGCTCCGAGTCGATCAATCCGCCCGCAATCGGTATCTCCAACGTTGGAACGCGCCTGCAAACGCTGCGGGTCTTCGCATACGGCGTGGCGCGGAATAGACTCATGCAAGCCGCAAAACGCCTCGGCGTGCCTGCCGTGGTGGTTGCAGATGTAAACGAAGCCGACGTGCTGGTGACCCTGCGAACCTATTACCGCAACCGTGAACACACCGTGGTGGACGCCGAAAGCCGCGGCATGCCGATCTATGTGCTGCGCGCGAATTCCGTTTCACAGGTGGAGCAGTTCCTTGGCGACGTGTACAACCTGACCGAGCCGCAAGCCCCGCGCGATAACATGGAAGACATCCGCCATGAAACCCAGCAAGCCATCGCCGCCGTGTTGAACGGCGAACGCTGGGTGGACCTGCCGCCCGGTCCCTCGCTTGTGCGCCGCATCCAACACGAGATGGCGCGCAAGGCGGAGTTGGTGAGCCACTCCTACGGCAAGGAGCCGAGGAGGCATGTGAGGATTTTTAGGGAATAGAGACTGGGTATAATTACGCCAGGAGCCATCATGAAACCTAAGTTCGAGTGGGATCCCCAAAAAGCGCAAAAGAATCTTCAGAAACACGAAGTCAGTTTCGATGAGGCGAGCTCGGTTTTCGATGACCCTATGTTTATTACCCTTCTGGATGACGAACACTCCGACAACGAAGAACGCTATATCACCATCGGCATCTCGAACAGAACCAGACTGTTATTGGTGGCACATACCGAACGAGACAATCGCATCCGCATAATCAGTGCAAGAAAGGCGACGAAATATGAAGAAAAATTCTACGAAGAAACAGGATGATTACGAACTGCGAAAGGAATATGACCTTTCGAAAATGACCGTTCTGCCGCGCGGACGTTTCGACCCGAAACGCAGGATCGGGAGTAATGTTGTCGTGTTGGAGCCGGATATTGCAAAGGCGTTCCCCAGCGATGAAGCCGTCAACGAAGCCCTGCGCCTGATTTTGAAGGCGACCAAGATCCCGCAAGGGACGGCGGCTTCGAGATAAAGTGGTTCAAAAAACTTCCGTAGTCCCAGCGGTACCGGAAGCCTTATTTTTGCAGGTCCGTCACTCGTGCGGAGGCTCCAATTACGAGATGGCGCGCAAAGCGGAGTTGGTGAGTCACTCCTACGGCAAGGAGCCGCGCAGGCATGTGAGGATTTTTAGGGAGTAACGGGGTGGGTAGATACAGGATTAAGTTAAACGCGTACACAAGTGGCCGAATCGCTTGTGTACGCGTTTTGTTTTAGCCTATTTTTATTGACAGAAATTCGGATATGCTTTATCAGTCTAATTGTTATATAATAGAACAGAATTCCCAAAACTAAGTCGCCATCATATGAAAATAGAGTCTTCGCGTATTATAGAAAGTCTTCGTACCCATAAACTTGTTGATGGGCTGACTCATAATTTCTATAGCTACCCTGCGCGTTTTTCACCAGAACTTGTTAAAGAAATTATTAAGAACTTTAGCAATGCAGGAGATTGGATTTTTGATCCATTCATGGGGGGCGGAACTTCGATTGTTGAAGCTTTAGCTATGGGAAGATATGCTATTGGGGTTGATGTTAATTCACTTGCTTGGTTTATTGCCGTCAGCAAGACTACTCCAATATCTTCTGATGACATTGCTCAACTTCGAGAGTGGAGTCAAACTTTATCTACTATACAGGCAGATGACTATCCTAGTTTGGAAATCGATGAATTAAAACGGCACTTTCCAAAGAGATTTCTCCACTCATTAGACAAATTGTTAGAAAGCATTGATAGACTGAAAAGCGAAAAATCTAAACGTCTCGCGCGTTTAACAATGCTCAAAGTTTATCAAAGTTCATTAAATAGTCGAGATGGCTATCCTTCAAATAAAGAATTAAGACAAAAATTAGGCGTTGAAACCGAAAAAATTCTTTTAGGGCTCGAAAAGTTCTTAAATGCTTGCCTGGAGTCCGGCTTTACAAAACAAGAAATATCATCAAGTAGAAAGCTCTTAAACAGGTCTTCTATTGGTATTGAGAATGACAAAAAAATCAGAGAGTTTCTAAGAAAACCTCGTTTAGTTTTTACATCCCCACCTTATCCAGGCGTGCATGTTCTATACAACAAATGGCAAATAGCAAGCCGGAAAGAAACTTTCCTTCCCTATTATATAAGCGGTATGAACGACTCTCAACCAGAAGCCTACTACACACTCGGCGGGAGATCAAAGGCTGGAGTTGTGAAGTATTTTGATTTGATCACTCAGTCTTTTTTGTCTATATCAAAAGTAATTCACCCCAAGGCTGTAGTTGCACAATTGGTAGGGTTTTCGGATACCACCAATCAACTACCACTATATTTGAAGGCTATGAGAGAGGCGGGGTACAAAGAAATATTTCCTCTTTCGCAAGATGGAAAAAGATTATGGCGCGATGTACCTAATCGAAAATGGTATACCAATAATCGGGATGATTGGGATGCATCTAAAGAAGTTTTGTTATTTCACATAAGGGAAACAAAATGAGAGCGAGTTTCTCGCTCTCATTTTGTTTTATTCGTCACTTAAGAGCTGTTTCCTGCTCATGTGAGCTATAACAGGGATAAGTGTTATTGCGATGCCTTCACTTGCTCTGCCGATTTTCTCGTAAATGTCTTCCTTGTCATCATTTCCGTTATCTTGATCGTCATTATCGTTTTGTCGCCTTTTCTCTACATTAATCATTCCAAGTGCCAATAACACCAACCCCCATTCGAACCAATAATTTATGAGCTTTGCATCAACATTTTTCCTTCTTGCAATCTCATTCTTCAAGTAAATGTTATCCATGTTGATAGCAATATCAAGAGATTCGCCGTCATCACCGCCTGGAGTGATTTTTAATGCGGACATTTCGTTGAATTTTTCACTTGCCCATTTGTCACGATAAATCTCTCTGATGTTTGGCAAAGCAGCAAACATCGCACCACCTGGTGGAGGAGTAGGATGTTTTGGAGGTTCAGGGGCTTCCGGTTCTACATGAATTCGAAACTCCAACCTAAAAGGCTCTACTCTAGACACGTCAGATACAAGTACTTCAACCCGAAATTCATCACCAACACTTGCACCTGTAGGCAATGCAAACTTTAGGATAGCTTTTCCATTTGCCAGACTTTGGGATAGTTTTTGGGGTAATCCATGGCATTCTATGTGACCTGGGTCTTCAATTCTGTCAAAATAACCGTTCGCAGCATCAGTTTCAAATTCTATGCGACATGCTCGGTTGATCGGACAATGCTTTATTAATCCCCCTTTGGGCTCGTTGCGAATACGAAAGTATGTTGGAAACTTTTGACCTGCATAAGGCTCCGATTCGGTAATGTCCTTACCTGGTACACGAATAAGATCGCCTTTTCCAAACAACTGGGCAAGGGTGGGGTCAGACTTTACAAGCTTTTGTATAATTTTTGCAGTTTCTTCTTGAGAGATTGCTGACTCTAATCTTTTCTGCCTTCGAATCGCATTTAAGCGTTTTATTTCTTGGTGTTCTTTTATGTATTCGATAATGGCATCCTCGAGAGCGGTTTTTTCTTCGATTTGACGCATCCTGTCACGAGATGCCATAAACAAATCTTCTCGAGTTACAGAGGGTAAATCGGTACAGTCAGCTACAACAATCATTGAACCCGCTAAATACGCAAAGTTTGTTTTGCGAGAAATAAAGTGCTGGCTTTCTTCACCTTGTAGTTGACCATTAACAACGAAGAATAAACCTGAGGGATACCTATCTGCTTTTTCAGGGTTTTCCATTTCTTTGATTACAACAACTCTTACTTGAATATCCCCCACATTAGGCACTTTTAAAGGGCTCGAATCAGAAAACTCCATCTTGCTTCGATTGTCTTCCAGAACTGCGTTGAGTCCCGACATCGTGGTGTCGTAGTAATTGGCTTTGTACGATCTTCGTTCACAAATTCGAATTGGTAATACAGGCTCAGGTAAGAAACGTTCTAATTCGTATCGAAGATCAAGAGTTGCAATAGTTTTTAAACCTTTTTGCATCTTGTAATTCCATACTTTTATACAAGTGCCTGCAGTCAATTCGCCCTCGTAGGCTTGAGGGAATCTTCCTGGGCGTAATGGCAATGAATCTGCTTCAAACCTGAGTATCTCGCCTTGTGGTGCTAAAAATACATACATAGATTGAGGGTGATTAGAGTCGGGATATAGACGGCGCACTAATGTGAAACCCCATTTATCTTTATCATTGTTGTTGCTATTTGTAAATGCGTCAGGTTGTCTTTTAGAGATTATTAATTGAAAACTATTTTCACCTGCAAACTGCAAAACACCAGTGCCTCCCATGTTAAACTTACCCTGCACAAAAGGTATTCTTGTTTTATTCTCTCTTACAAGAGAAAGAAAAGTTTCAGGAAATTGATCCGGTGATTGCCCCTCCCCATCGTCAACAATCATATATGCAGGTTTATCCTTTGTGCCGCAAGCAACGAGTTGAATCCTTTGAGCAAAACGTGTCCTTTCTGACGAATCTAGGCTTTGGATGCGTCCATCCTTAATACCAAAATATTGTTGGGTCGCCTCTCTCATTGACTGTGGGGCGTTTGAAGATTTTGGATCAACACCGTGCCTATAGCATTCAGAGGTCAATACCGCATCAATAGAATTCACAAGTTTTTCAACGAGCGCAGCAACCGCAGAACTTTGTTGATTACTGACAATGCTCCTATTATTCTGAATATCTCCATACGGTTTCCATATAGATCTGTCATCCCAAAAACCATATTCCTTTAAGATTGCCACAACTTCTTCTTCTAACTCACACTTTAGAAGTCTCAGACATAATTCTTTTGCATCGTAGGTAGTTTGCTTTGCCATATTTCCTCCACTTATAACCACGCAATCTTGATTTCACCTTCCAGCGACTTAAATTCCTTGTCGCCGGTGATCAACTCTGCCTTCTTCGCTTTCGCCAAAGCCGCCGCGAAACAATCGGCGTAGGAAATATTTCCATTTGTCTTGAAAACAGCGGCTTGGCGGGTGAGCGTCCAGTCGGCTTCCACGATCTCGATACCCATGCCTTTGATCTCGTTAATGTACTGGTCTGCGATCTCAGGGGAGTTGTTGCGGGCTATCGAATACCAAACTTCCCCCAAATTGACGATGCACATCAAAAGGCTGGTATCACTTTCCACGGCTTTGTGAATCAACCCCCTCACAAAGTCCGCGCCCGGTTCGTCTTCAAAGAAAGCCATCAATGCGTATGAGTCAAGAACCTTGGTCGCCATGATTATTTTTCCCTTTCCTTGTCCTTGCGGCGTTCGTCCATCAGTGTTTTCAGCCCGCCCCTGCCTTTGAGCGATCCTTGCAGGCTTTTGAGATATTGCTCGGTCACTGGTTTCAAGAGGATGGCGTCGCCAATGTCCGTGACGATGATCCTTGTTCCGTTCTTGATCCCATATTTCCTCCGTAACGTCGCCGGGATCACGATTTGACCTTTTACGGTTGCGTAGGTTTCCATTACAAAAGTCTCCTTCTTTCGCCAATATACTACACTAATTCAATAAGTAAGTCAAAGTTAAAAATGTAGTACTTTTTGACCCCTTGAATACTCCCCATTCCGCCCCCCTTGTTTCCCTGCCCGCTTGCGCATATTTAACTTCTCTACCGTACAAATGTCGTTCCCCAAAGGGGACGCTGTGCGAGGGTGCTCTTCCCGCCTGTCCTGGTGTTCTCCCAGGAAAGCAACCTCCTGCTTTCTTGAGAATTTCCAGTCAAAGGGAGGTTGCCGCGCCGCCAAAAACCAAGAGCGGCGGCTCGCAACGACATAAATTGGCAGGATGTACGGTAGAGAATATTTAACTTATACTTCCCCCGAAAGCCTAATCCGATTCATTACGGAGAAATTGACATGGACGAAATCCTGGTTTTCCTCAACAACAATTGGATGGTCATTCTTGCAGGCGCGGCGGGCGGTTTTCTCGGCTTGCTTTTGTCCTACAAGGAACTTGGCAAGCTCCTTCGCATGATCGGCACGTCCACCGGCGAGATCGCGCACTTTTCGGCGGATGAACAGGTGGAGATCGTCGGCAAAGCCGACAGCCGGACCACCCTCCACAGTCCCATTACGAAAACGCCCTGCGTCCTGTGGCAGGTGGTGGTGATGGAGAAACGCAGTTCCGGGAGGAGTTCACGCTGGGTCACGGTCTATAGCAACACTTCCACCGAGCCGTTCGACGTGTACGATGTCACCGGGCGGATCCGCGTCCAGCCCAGTCACCGCATGGAACTCATCCTGCGGGACGACGTGAAAAAATCGTCCGGGCTGTTCACTTCCCTGGACGAACAGACCGCCGCCGCTTTGAACGAGATGGGCGTGAGTTCAAAAGGTGGTTTGCTCAACCTCAATAAGAATATGCGCGTCCATGAACGGTTTATCGAACAGGGCGACCAGGTGTACGTCCTCGGCAGGACTTCCCTGAGCCAGGGCGTCCGCGCGATGGATGGGGAAAATTATCCGCTGATCGTCAGCGATCAAAGCGAACTGCGCCTGCTGGGCAGGTTTTTCTGGCGGGTGATCGGAAACGCCCTGATCGGACTTGTCATCGGCGCTGCGCTGTATTTCTATTTTGTAGGGCGGTAACTACTCAGCTATGAGTTATGTCGCTGCGAGGCGTTTTTGGTTTTGCCGAAGCAGTCTCCCAATGACAGGAGGTTGCTTCGTCGGGAGGAGCAAGAGACCTCCTCGCAACGACATACCTGAGCAGTTGCGTAGAGCGCCTGTTCGCCTGATAACTTTTCAGAACGTGTCCGTTTTGCCTGTATACTTGTCCCATGTTCATCACCCTTGAAGGACCCGAAGGCTCCGGCAAAACCTCCCACATCCCCCATCTCGTCGAGTTCCTGCGCGAGAAGGGACACGTCGTCTTCCCCACCCGCGAGCCGGGCGGGACCTCCATCAGCGAGCAGATCCGCGATATTTTGCACGACATGAAGAACGCGGAGATGCATCCGCGCACGGAGACGCTGCTCTACCAGGCGGCGCGCGCGCAGATCGTCGAGCAGGTCATCCAGCCGCGCCTGGCAGACGGCGAAATTGTCATTTCGGATCGCTACTATGATTCTACGATTGCCTATCAAGGCTATGGACACCAACAAGACCTTGAGCAGATTCGCGCCTTGGTCAAATACGCCACCGGCGGCTTGACGCCCGATTTGACGATATTGCTCGATTTAGATGTGGAGGTGGGATTGAAGCGAAAAACGCAAAACGCAACAGAGTGGAATCGGCTGGACGCGTACACGGTGGAGTTCCACAAACGAGTCCGCGCCGGGTATTTGGAGATGGTCAAAGCCGAGCCGAATCGCTGGGTGGTCGTGGATGCGGAGCAGGCATGGGAGTCCGTGCAGGCGGAGTTGAGGCGGGTGATCGTTGAAAAGTTGGAAGGTTGAATCCAGTTTCGCTACCGTACAAATGTCGTTGCGAGGAGGGGTTTTGCTCTTTCCGACGAAGCAATCTCCTGTTTTGAGGGAGGTTTCAGTCGAAAATGAGATTGC
>JAGUZU010000063.1 GCA_020060625.1 Anaerolineales bacterium
ATCAAGTATGAAGCGATGATGCAGCAGAAGCGCATTGTGGGAGAGTTGCAGGCGGCACAGAATGAGAAAGTCAAACCTGCCGCGAACAAACGGGAGGAATGGGAAGATTAAACCTGCCGCACATCCACTTTTAATACGGCGACCAACAGGCGATGAAAAACAAAAAATGGAAGAAGCAATACAACATGGAGGATATTGCTCAGCCCAAATAGCAGCGCCACCGAACTAAGCAGGTCGTCCAAAAAGGGGGCGAGGTTCGCAAGCATCCACTCCCCTGCGCCGGAAAAGATTGCCAGCGTAAGCAGGACGGCGACCCACAACCCGAACGGCAGCCAGGAGAGACGGTCTGACGCGGAAGGGAGCATCGTGCTGGCAACCGCAAATGTAAGATAGAACCACAAATAAAAATCGGGGATACCCGGGAGCAAACCCAATCCCATCCAGAACAAATCCACCTGTCCGTCGCGGAGGACATTCCATAACGTGTGTAGTTGCATTTTATGGATTCCCGCGTACGCCACAAACAACGTCCCTGCAATGAGCGGCGCAAGACCGATGAGAGAATCGCGCAAAATATCGGTCTTTTCGGTTTCGACATATCCCATTTGCAGGCGCCCATCCGAAAGGGGCTGGGGAATCAGCGAAAATCCGCGCGTGTGAACGCCCAATATTTTCGCCATAAGCAAGTGGCTGAGTTCATGCAAAAACACACCCGGAAAAAACAACACAGAGAACAAGCCAATCGTCAATTGCGGATTGCGGGTGATAAGCAATATGACCGATTGAATCTCGCGATGCAAAAGCCGCTGGAGAAAAACCAGCGGCAGAAGAGTCAATACAAACCACAGAAAACCAGAGAACTGCAAGGCTATTTCACCGCGGCTTTGGCAATGGCAATGAACTCATCGGCTTTCAAACTCGCACCGCCCACCAGCGCGCCGTCAATATCGGGCTGGGAGAAAAACTCGGCGGCATTGGCGGAAGTGACCGAACCGCCATACAGCACGCGGATGGCCTGCGCCGCCGCCTCGCCGTACAACTCCGCGATGACGGGACGGATGACATCCTTGACGACGGCATTCGCCGCCTCGCCCGTCGACGCCTTGCCTGTTCCAATTGCCCAAACCGGTTCGTAGGCGACGACGATGCGCGGAGCGAAGTCTCCAGCCGCGCCCGTAAGTCCGAGGCGGGTTTGCGCGGAGACCACGTTACGGGTTTGATTCGCTTCGTATTGTGCAAGCGTCTCCCCCACGCAGACGATCGGGGTCAAATCGTGTTTTTGTGCGGCAAGCAATTTCTTGTTCACGGTTTCATCCGTCTCGCCAAAATATGCGCGGCGCTCGGAGTGACCCAGAATAACGTAACCGCACAACTCCTTCACCATGGCAGGCGCCACCTCGCCTGTGAACGCGCCTTTCTCCTCCCAAAATAAATTCTGCGCGCCCAAACCGATCTGAGAACCCGCAAGAATTTCAGACGCCGCCGCCAGCGGGATGAACGGCGGGCAAACGACTTTTTCCACTCCGGCGATGCCGTTCAATCCGTCTTTCATCGCGGAGAGGAGTTCGCGCGTCTCTGCGATGGTTTTGTTCATTTTCCAATTTCCGGCAACAAGGGGTATTCTCATGGCATGATCCTATCCGCGATTTTATTTTCCTCAATTATAGCCCATGCGTCCATCATAAATCAGAGCGGACAGGGATTTTCCCTGTCCGCTCTGATTGACAACCGAACTCGATCCATGATTTATTGAGGCGGCATCTCCACGTTCACATTGACGATTCCATTTTCGGGGGTAAACGTCACCTTGAATGGCATGGAAGTTCCATCGCCGCAATTGACGTTCCATTCCTCCACCCACACGCCGCTTGAATTCGGTTGTTGAAGCACGGCGATGGTCGTGCCGTCCACAGTGGGGGCGTTGCAGCCGGAGATTGCGCCAATGATCTGCACCGAAAACCATGCGGTCAGGCGCGTTTCGTCGTCCGCAAGCCCGCCGGAAGGCATATCGCCGCTGAAATCGAATTCGGGGATATTCCCTGTATCGTCGGAGTCTGACGGGTTGAAAGGAACTTGGGTGGGGAAATCCGGGACTTCGGGAATTTCATAATTTTGAAGATCCTCGATTGCCTGCTGCGCCTGGACGTATCCCTGATAGACATAATAACCGCCGACACCCGCCGCAAGACAACAGCAACAGAGGATGACGGCAGCCGTAACGCCGATGATAAGATTTCGATTTTTATTCGAACCCGTCTGAGGTTCAGGGGTTGGGTTTATTTCCATTTGTATCTCTCCTGTCGATTGAGTTGGCGCATTATACAAAAGAAAAGAGCAGGCGGATATAAAACCTGCCTGCTCCTTTAGTCCTATCCAAAATTTTATTTGTCGAGCAACGCTGCCACGCCGGGCAGTTCCCTGCCTTCAAGGAACTCCAGCGACGCGCCGCCGCCCGTGGAGACGTGCGTCATCTGTTTGGCGACGCCCGCCTTCTTGACCGCGCTCGCCGAGTCGCCGCCGCCAATGACAGTCACCGCATCGGACTCCGCGAGAAGTTTTGCCAGCGCAAACGTGCCTTCGGCAAACTTCGGCATTTCGAACACGCCCACAGGTCCATTCCAAACAATGAGTTTCGCGCCCGCCAGCGTGGATTTGTATAACTCGATGGTTTTCGGTCCCACGTCCAACATGCGCCAGCCGGCGGGGATTTTATCCACATCCACAACCTGTGAATTCGCTTCGGCATCGAACTTGTCCGCGATGACCGCATCCAGGGGCAGGACGAGTTTATCGCCCAATTTCCCAAGCAGTGATTTTGCCATTTCGAGCGATTCCGCTTCGACAAGGCTGTCTTGCATATTCAGTCCCTTCGCGGCAAGGAAAGTGTTCGCCATGCCGCCGCCAATGATGAGTTTGTCGCATTTCGCGGCGAGCGTTTCCACGACTAAAATCTTGTCCGAAATCTTTGCGCCGCCAAGGATGGCGATGTACGGATGTTCAGGGTCGGCAACCGCCTTGCCGAGATATTCCAGTTCCTGTTCCATTAAAAAGCCGGAAACAGCGGGCAGGAAACGCGCCACGCCTTCCGTGGACGAGTGCGCGCGGTGCGCTGAACCAAACGCATCGTTGACGTACACATCGCCGAGCGCCGCCATTTGCCTGGCGAGGTCGGGGTCGTTCTTCTCTTCGCCAGCGTGGAAGCGGGTGTTTTCGAGCATCACCACATCACCAGGTTTGAGGGATTTCGCAATCGCCACCACTTCCGCGCCAACGCAGTCGGGAGCCATGGTCACAGGGCGATTGATCAGCGTGGATAAGGTCTCCGAAGCGGCACGCAGGCTGAATTCAGGATTCGAAGCGCCTTTGGGTCGTCCCAAATGACTCATCAAGAGAAGCGAAGCGCCCTGATCCAAAACGTATTGAATCGTCGGCAGCGCCGCGCGGATGCGTTTGTCGTCGGTGACTTTTCCATCCGCCATCGGCACGTTGAAATCCACGCGCATCAACACGCGCTTGCCTTTGAGGTCGATGTCGTTTACAGTTTTTTTGTTCATATTGTTCTCGGTATGTTGGTAGATTGGGAATTGGCAGATTGGTATTAGAAAAATTGGTAGATCGGTTTCCTAATCTACCAATTTACAAACTTACTGATTAGAGGCTCTTCGCCATCATCGCCGCAAGATCCGCCGTGCGGCAGGAATAGCCCCATTCGTTGTCGTACCAGGTGACGACCTTGACGAAGTTGCTTTTTTCCTTGCCGAGCGCCATCGTAAATTGCAAGTCAATGGAGGAGGAGTGCGGGTCGCCTTTGTAATCAATGCTGACAAGCGGCTCATCCACAGCCTGCAAGATGCCTTTGAAGCGCGGTTCTTTTGCGGCGGCGCGGAAAAGATCGCGCAATTCCCCGGTGGTGGTTTCCTTTTCGAGTTCGGCAGTGAAATCAACAATCGAAACAGTGGATACCGGCACGCGCAACGCATAGCCGTCGAACTTGCCTTTGAGATCGGGAATGACCAGTGAAACCGCCTTCGCCGCACCAGTGGTGGTTGGGATGATGCTCATCGCGGCGGCGCGGGCGCGGCGCAAATCGGAGTGCGGCAGGTCGAGAATCTTTTGATCGTTGGTGTAAGCGTGGACGGTGGTCATAAATCCGCGTTTGATGGTGAACTTGTCATGCACAACCTTTGCCGCTGGCGCAAGGCAGTTCGTAGTACAGGAGGCATTCGAGATCACGTGATGATTCTTCGGGTCATACTTGTCTTCATTGACGCCCATCACGATGGTCAGGTCTTCGCCTTCGGCGGGCGCGGAGATGATGACCTTCTTCGCGCCGCCCTTGATGTGATTGACCGCGCCTTTCACCTGCCTGCCTTTTTTATTCACGCCGTCTTCCTTGATGGTGAACAAGCCTGTGGACTCGATGACAATATCCACGCCGAGGTCGCCCCAGGGAATCGCGCCGGGATCGGTCTCTTTGAAAACCTTTACTTTCTTTCCATCAATCACCAACGCATCGCTTTCAACTTCGACATTGCCGTTGAAACGCCCGTAGTTCGAGTCGTATTTCAACAGATGCGCCATCGTTTTCAGGTCGCCAATGTCGTTGAACGCGACGACCTCCAACTCGTTCGGGTACATATCGCGGATCGCCTTCAACACCTGGCGTCCAATACGTCCAAATCCGTTAATACCTACTTTTACTGTCATGGGAAATTCCTCCAGATTAAATATTCAAGGCTGCAACGATTGGATTTTACTTCGTTACGCTCGATTTGTGAATTTTATTACTGCCCGCGTTTGACGTGATGAACGCCGGGACAAAACCGCCTCTTCCCCAGCCGACGATTGATTCTGTTTCCTGATGCAGGATTCCTGGCTGGAGCCTACGTCAACGGTCCCGTGCGTTCGTAGAAAATGTCCATGACGACCTGCGCCAGTTTGAGCGAGTCATGCCGCCAGGGATGGCTGTCATCCACAAGGTCGGCAGTATAGGTTCGCCGGTCAGAGAGAGCCGCTTCGTCCATCTTCACCCAGCGCGAGGCGGGTCCCAGATCGCCTGTGTAATTGTCATTGCAAACGATCACATCGAATATATCTCCGCCGATATGCCCCTCCAGCGCGCGGACGTGATCGCTGCAGTTAAAGGAATCCGTCTCGCCTGTCTGTGTGGCGATATTGTTGACGTAAATTTTCACGGCACGGCTGGCGTGGATGCTGGCGAGCAGGTCTTGCACCAGCAGGTTCGGCAGAATGCTTGTATAAAGACTGCCGGGACCGACCACGATCACATCCGCGTTGAGAAGCGCCTTTATCACAGGAGGAAAGGCTGGGGCATTGTCCGGTTCCAACCACACACGCCGGACGCGACCCGCCATCTCCGGAATCTTGCTCTCCCCCTCCACGCGGACTTCGTTCAACGAGTGCGGCAATTCCATGGCGGCAACCAGTTTTACATCATGAAGCGTGGATGGAAGTACGCGCCCGTTCACCGAAAGCACGCGACCCGATTCGACGACTGCGGCTTCGAAACTTCCGGTGATATCCGCCAAAGCAGTGATGAACAGGTTTCCAAACGAATGTCCCTCCAATTCCTGCGCGCCGCTAAAACGATATTGAAACAACTGGGTGAGCATATCCTCGTCATTGGAAAGCGCCGCGAGACAGTTGCGAATATCACCCGGCGGGAGAATGCCCAGGCTCTCGCGCAACCGTCCCGACGAGCCGCCATCGTCCGCGACGGTGACGACGGCGGTAAGGTTGCTTGTATGGGCTTTCAACCCGCGAAGCAGCGTCGAAAGCCCGTGCCCGCCGCCAATGGCAACGATGCGGGGTCCGCGTTTGCGGCGTTGAAAGTCGGTGAGCGTGTTTACCACATCCGAACCGGGGCGGATGAACGGTCTGAGCAGGGAGCGGTTGAGTTGCAAAATCCCGTAAACGACGAACCACAGCCCCAACCCGCCGAAAATAACAGCGCGGACGATGCGCGGAAGAAATCGCAGGGACGCGTACGAAAGGATCGTCAGCAGGAGCGGATCCGACGAGTCGGTCCGGTAGACATCGATGAGGATGACGGCAACGCCCAACCCAAGCAGGGTAATGCCCAGCAGAACGAGGGCAAACCAGCGTTTGATTCCCAGCCCTGGGCGAAGCCAGCGCGGCATCCCGCGTATGCCCTGCCAGATTTTCGAAAAGAAACCGCTTTGCATAAAAACGATGATAGCAGGGATGAGAAACTGAGTCAAACAGAAGAGCGCAATGGGGTGGGCATCAAAATACTCGGAAAAAGGGCTTACGAGTATAATTGTGCCTATGGACACAATCATCGCGGTGGATATTGGCGGCACACATATACGTGCCGCTTCTTATGCGCCAGACAACATCGAACCGATCAAGCAAAAGAAGATCGCCACCCGCGCAACCGAACCCGGCGGACTGGAACGCCTCACCCGCGTCATCGAAGATGTGTGGCCCAGCGGAGATTCTGTTGCCGCCATCGGGCTTGGGTCGCCCGGTCCATTGGACCCGCACACGGGCTACTTGCTCGCGCCGCCAAATAACCCGGAATGGCATAATTTTCCGCTTGCGCCCAGCGTGGAGGAACGTTTTGACGTGAAGACATTCCTCGATAACGATGCAAACCTTGCCGGGCTTGCGGAATACCGATATGGCGCAGGCAAGGGGCATCATTACGTGTTGTACATCACGGTCAGCACGGGGATAGGCGGCGGCGTGATCATCGAAGACAGATTGCTGCAAGGGCATCATGGACTTGCAGCCGAGTTGGGACATATCATCGTTGACCCAAACGGACCGCCCTGTTCCTGCGGATACAATGGTCATCTGGAGTCGTTTTCGTCTGGACCAGCCATCGTGAAGTATGTGCTTGGAGAACTGGAATCAGGCGCGAGGTCCGTTTTGAAGCGGGAGGATAACCTTTCGGCGCGGGATGTTGCAAATGCCGCGCAGCAGGGCGATGCGCTCGCCATCCAAGCCTATCATCGCGCGGGGGAATATCTGGGAATCGGCGTGGCGTCCCTTTTGCATGCGTTCGATCCGTCCATTGTGATTTTCGGGGGAGGCGTTTCACAGGTCGGAAGTTTATTGTTCGACCCATTCGATGTCAGTTTGAAGAGGCATGTCTTTCATCCGCGTTATCTGGAAGGGCTGGTAATCACCAGAGCGGAGTTGGGCGATGATGCCGGGCTGCTGGGCGCGCGCGCGCTGGCAGAAATGAAGTTAAGTTTTTAAACCCTTCAAGGAGCATGTATGGCAACCCTTAACCTGCCTGGCGCAAAAGCCAGAGAAATGATCGAGCGGGACCGCAAAGTGATCTCGCCTTCGTACCCGCGCAGTTATCCATTTGTGATGGATCACGGCAAGGGCACTGAAGTGTGGGATGTGGACGGAAACCGCTTTTTGGATTTCATGGGCGGTATTGCGGTGGTCGCCACCGGTTACTCGCATCCGCAGGTCGTGAAGGCGATCCAGGAACAGGCGGAGAAGTTCGTTCACATTTCCTCGGATTTTTATCACGAGAATTGGATTCGGCTGGGCGAGAAATTGAACAAGATCGCGCCGTTCGAGGAGGATGCGCTTTCGTTTATGACCAATTCAGGAACCGAAGCGGTCGAGGCGGCGATCAAACTGGCGCGGTATCACACGAAGCGCTCGAACTTCATCGGCTTTACCGGAGCCTTCCACGGGCGGACAATGGGCGCAGTGACGTTCACCGCCAGCAAGGCGAAATATCACAGCGGGTTCTATCCTTTGATGAACGGCGTAACTCATGCGCCCTACCCCAATCCGTACCGCCCCGTGCTTGAACGGCGCAAGGGCGAGGATTACGGCGATGCCGTGGTGCGATACATCGAACAGGAGATCATCGCGCAAATCCTCCCTGCCAGGGAAATCGCCGGCATTTTGGTTGAAACCATTCAAGGCGAGGGTGGCTATATCGTCCCGCCGGAAGGTTTCTACCCCGCTCTTCGCAAGTTGTGCGACAAATACGATATTCTGCTCATCCTGGACGAGGTGCAATGCGGCATGGGACGCACGGGCAAATGGTGGGCAATCGAACATTTCGGTGTCGAGCCGGATATCGTCACATCGGCAAAGGGAATCGCTTCCGGTATGCCGCTGGGCGCGTGCATTGCGCGGAAATCGGTGATGGATTGGGAAATCGGCGCGCATGGCAACACCTACGGCGGCAACCCGGTTTCCTGCGCCGCATCGCTCGCAACGATTGACCTGCTCGAAAAAGGCTTCATGAAAAACGCGAAGGAAGTCGGCGAATATGCCATGGACGCGCTGGAGGAAATCAAGGCGCGCCACCCCAGCATTGGCGATGTGCGCGGCAAGGGCTTGATGATTGGCGTGGAGTTCGTGAAGGACCGCGAGACCAGGGAACCCGCCAAGGAATTGACCGACCGTCTTACAGACCTCGCCTTCGAGCGCGGTCTGCTTACGCTTTCGTGCGGGCAAAGCGTGATCCGCATCGCGCCGCCGCTTTCGATCAGCAAAAGCGAAATGGACGAAGGCTTGAAACTCTTCGAAGACGCGCTGACAGCGGCGGAAAAAGAGATGAAGTAGGCTGGGGGCGGCAGGTTGGCAAGTTGGTAAATGAAAAGACCTTTGAGTTTTCAGCTCAAAGGTCTTTTTTGTTTGTTGCCGAAAGGGATGCGTCAATGTGTGCCGGAGGTATTATCCCTGGGATTTTCGAGTTGGACTTCGATAAGCGCCGCGCGCACCGCAATCCGGCTGGCATACGTATTGTTCGCTTCGTTGTACGATTTGCAAGTAATCAGGGTCAACCAGGGGTCTTCCTCGTGAGCGAGGACAGACACGCTGTACGGGCTGACCACTCGGTTCTGGCGCACTTCATAGATGTAGACCGATCCATAGGCGTGGACGATGATCTTATCGCCCCATTCGAGGTCGCTCAAAGCCGCAAATGGACCGGGATTACCGTCGGGGAGATAAACGTGACCCGTAAGCACGCTGTTCCCGTTCCAGCCGGGGAAGGCGGTTCCATCCAGCCAGCCAGCCTGTTTCCAAAGCCATGAAACGTCCCAATCGCCATTCACCAGAGGCACGCCCACAATTGGCATGGTCGCTCCAAGGCTGGGAATTTCCAGCCAAACGTCGGTTTCCGCGTAGGCTTTTTCAGAGGGTTGTTCGGGCAGTTTCGTCACCGTGCCGGGCGCAAAACCAGTGGCTGGCAGAGCGGACGGTAATTGGACGCGCCCGCCTCCGCCCCTTCCGCCGGTTTGGACGCCGGTGATCGTAACGCTGGAAGAAACCGAATAGATATTGACTTCATCCAACGGGTCGTACCAGCGTTCCGTGGACGCGCTGTTGTACGTGGAAAGTTCGATGGGCAGCCCTGTGTTGACGTCCGGGTCAATGGGCAGGGACGTCCACGAGACAGAGGCGGAGTTCGCCGCCGGCACATCCAAAAGGCGCGCCATAAAGGTGATTGTGGCGGTTTGCCCGAGCGGGAACTCGTCCCACACGAAAATCAAGTCGGTGGCAGCGCCGGGACAGTAGGCGGGAGCAGCCGGAGTAGTGGGCGCCAACCCCGCATATTGAACGGTACAGGGGACGTATTCGAGATTCGCGGGCAGGAAATCCGAAACGACAACATCGAAGGCGTCGGCGCTGCTTTGGGCGGTATGTTCGATTGTCAGGGTGAATTGAATCGGCGTTCCGAGCGCCACGTTTGATGTGGGGATTGCCGTCTTTTCAATGGAGAGATCCGGCTCGACAATTTCCACTTCCGGCGCGCTCGCGGAAAACGAACCGCCGTCCCACGCCCAGGCGACATCGTTGTTCAAATCACCGCCATCCTGATTTTCGATGACATCCAAAACAACCGCCCGGTAACGAATCAAGATCGTATTCGCGCCGCTGGTTCCGGTGACATCTCCAATGTCAAAGACAACCTGCCTGCCCGGATTGGCGGGGTTGCCTGCCGCATCGCCAGGATCGGTCACGGAAGACACAGCCGGCGGGCAGACTGTGGATGTTTCATCCGCGCCCGCCACTTCGACCAGCAAACAATCCACAAAGGCGAGACCTTTGTCCATGCGGTCTGTGGCGGTCACATTCGTAAGGGGGACGCCGAGCGGAAGGTCAATGCTGATCTGGTAGGTGACGATTTCGCCAATCGCCACATCCCGCCCGCTGGTGAAGGTTTCGCTCGTATCGATAATGGACTTGGCAATGGTTTCGTGCGTGACAAACCCAAAATCGAGGGTCGGGTTAAGCGTTGTGCCGGTTGCGTTTGTAACCGTGTTGTTCGACTCCGCGCCGTCGCTGCCAGGCGTGAGAGGCATGGCATTACTCGCAACCTGCCCCGTGCTTGTGCCGACGCCGTTGTCGTTATCGTCAATATTCAAATCGGGGGTCGCTGTATCGCTGCTGTCGGCGGTATCCACCGTGCTTTCATATCCAACCGGGGGCGTTACCTTTACAATGTAATCGCCCTCGGGAAGATTGCCGAACAAATAGTTCCCGTCTGCGGCAGTCACCATTCCGCCGGGTGCGTCATCGGCTGTGCCAAGCGCGCCATCAGGACCAACATTGATTTCCGTCACGCCGTCGCTGGCAAACAATTGAACCGCCGCTCCGGCAAGGGGGGTATCGCCCGTGTCAAACGTGCCGTTGCCGTTTGCATCAAGATAAACCAGATTGCCCAATTCCGCGCGATAGAAGCCGAAATCCACGGTCATGTTCGCGCGCGCATCCGGCTCGGTTCCCTGCCCAACGCCAGCCTCCAGATCGGTCTCACCGGTCGGCTCATCATTGCCGGGTCCCAGCGTGACGGGCAGGGAAACAACCGCGCCATCGAACCCGCCGCCGGACGTATCCAACGTGCCGTTGTCATCGCTGTCCGCGTCGTTGTCGGGGTCGGGAGCGGCGGTTTCATTGATTGCGCCCGCCGCATCCATCGTCGTGGCGGAAGACCAATACCCATTCAAAACGCCGCCCGGGGCAAAATTGGAAGCGGGAATGACGACGACGTAATCGCCCGCGGGAAGACTATCGAACAGATAATAGCCGCCGTTGGCAGTCGTGTCGGTGGACAGAACAGTTGAAAGGTCGGTTGAGGCGTATAGCTGGACGGTGACGCCATCCACGCCGGCTTCACCCGCGTCAATCCCGCTGTTATTATCTGTATCAAACCAGACGCGGTTTCCCAGCCCGAACAGAGTCGAGACAAAGCCGAAATCCACAGTGGTGTCGGTTGTCGTCCCGCTGGAATTATCGGCGGTAACGTTTGGCTTGCTCGCCGCATCGGGTCTTGCCCCGCCGCCCGCCTCCATGGTCAAAACATCGGAGAAGACTTCGCCCGTTCCAACGCCGATTCCATTGTCGTTGTTGTCCACGTTCCAATCCGGGTCGGAGTTGTCATCCGCGTCGAAGTCATCGCGTGTGCTGGAAGCGCCCGCCGGGGTCTCCACGCTGACAATATAACTCCCTTCGGGTAATCCAGAGAACAGGTACAAGCCCGAAGCGTCTGTCAAAGTCCCGCCAGCGGCATCGTCGGCTGTGCCGAGAATGCCGTCGGAACCAACGGGAATTTCCGTCGAGCCGTCCGAAGCGTACAACCGGACGACTGCATTTTCAATAGGCGCATCGCCGCTGTTGAATGCGCCATTCTTATCGGCATCTGTGAAGACGAGGTTGCCAATTTCCACGCGATAGAAGCCAAAATCCACGGTCATGTTGGCGCGACCGTCAGGTTGATTGCCTTGCGAGCCTCCAGCCAGATCGGTTTCGCCGACAGGCTCGGTCAAGCCAGTGGGACCCAACGTAACCGCCTGAGAGATGACCGCCCCGCTGAGAGCGCCGCCGGTTTGATGCGTCCCGTTGTCATCCAAATCGAGGTCATCGTCGCCGCCGCCGACTGCGCCATCAGGTCCAAGGTCTGGATCGGGGGCGGAGGTTTCCGCCGTCGTGCCATCCGCCTGCATGTTCGTGCCGGACGACCAGTAGCCCGTCAGAGCCTTATAGGTATCGCCTGCGCCGCCGTCTGTGAAATTATCAGATGTGATGACAACGACATAATCGCCGGGGGCTAAATAATCGAATAGATAATAACCGTCTCCGTTGGTGACTGCTACGCGCGGCGAACCGTCGGCGATGACCGCCGTGGTGGGGTTGCCGCCCGCGTCAGCATGATAGAGAGCCACCTGCACGCCCGAAACACCGACTTCAGCCGCATCCATCTGACTGTTGTTATTTGTATCGAACCAGACGCGGTTTCCGAGCGCGTATGCCTCCACAAAGCCGAAGTCCAGCGTCAAGTCGCTGTTGGCGTCGGTTTCGCCATAACGCCCGCGCGAGTTGGGTCCATCTCCTGCTGTGGGGTTGAATCCAAGCGTGGCGCTGGTATCGCCGCTGCCCGTCTCGCCGGTTGGCATTCCGCTTAATGGCGTGGCGGTCAGATTGATCGTGGTGGATATGATTCCATAAGGCGATCCGGCTGGCGTCGGGTCGGAGCGATCTACGCCGTTGTCGCGGCTGTCGGTGTTGTTGGAGGCGTTATCCACGTTGCCGGTACTGCTGGTGTATCCCGATAGCGGATTCCCGGCAGTGAAGTTATCGGCGTCCACGCCGACGATGTACCGGTCGGGCGGCAGGTTGTCGAAGAGGTAGTAGCCGTTGGCATCGGTGACATCGAAAGCAATGGCGTCGTCCACTGTAAACAGGCTGTCGCCATTGACGTCGTCGGGGACGCCGTCGTTATTGGCATCCCGGTACAAACTAACGCGCGCGCCAGGGACGGGCAGTTCATCGCCGTCGAAGATGCCATTGTTGGCGTTCGTACCCGCGCCGGTATCGAACCACAGGTAGTTGCCCAAACTGCGCGGCGGGCGGACGAAGCCGAAGTCAATGGTCAGGTTGCTGTTGGAGTCCGTTTGCCCAAGCGTGCCGCGATTGTTGGGTCCATACGCGGCGGAAGCGCTCAGGTCGGTTTCGTCTCCGGGTGTCAGCGGCTCCGTACCATACGCCATCTCGATGCGCTGGCTGGTAACGCCCGTCGAAGCGGGGTTGGAAGCGTCCACACCGTTGTCGTTCATGTCCACTGCATTGTCAGCGGGAGGCGTGCGGTCGTAACTGCTGATGTAATTCCGCAGAGGCGCGCCGGAAGCGAAATTCGAGGATGGAATATGAACGTAGTAATTGTCGCCGGGTTGGAAATTCTCAAATAAGTAGTAGCCGTTCGCGTCGGTGGTCGTGAAGCGGATAAAGGTATCGGCGGCAGTATTCAAACCGGGGACGCCATCCGTATCGCGCCAGAGTTCCACGCGCACGTTTGCAACGCCCGGCTCGCTTCCGTCCTGGATGCCGTTGTTATAGCCGGAGCGAAAATCCGCCTCTCCCGCGCCGCTGTCAAACCAGACGCGGTTACCAAGACTCATGGGTGGAATGAATCCAAAGTCAATCGTCATATTGCTGGTGGCGTCTGTTTCGCCGAAACGCCCAATATGACCCGGTCCATCGCCAGCAGTGGGGTTGAAGCCAGCCGTCGTGTTCGCATCATTGCTTAGATGGGATTCGCCAAGCGGTTCATCCACCCCGCGCGCCAGCACGATCACGCCGCTGCGCACGCCTTCTGTTTCAGGGAAATCGGTATTGACGCCGTTATCATCGCCGTCAATATCGGCGGTGGTCGAGCCGCCGTTGACGCCGGTCGTCTCCGTGCCGGTGGGATGGCTGCTATACCAGCCCGCCAGCGGGTCTCCGGCATTATCGAAGTTGCTGGCAGCAACCACCACATAGTAGGAGCCGGGATCGAGATTATCGAAAAGATAAAAGCCTTCCGCGTCGGTGGTATCCCAGCGGATCAATTCGCTGGGAGCGAGGTTTCCATCCAGGTTGCCGTCGCGATACAAATCCACGCGCGCGCCAACTACCGGCAGTTCGCCCGCTTGACGGATGCCATCGTTGAGGATTCCGCCGCCCGTACCATCGTCGTACCAGACGTGATTGCCGATGCTGAATGGGACGTCCGTGCCGCCAAAGAAACCGAAATCCACGGTCAGGTCGCTGTTGTCATCGCGTTCGCCGTTCAAGCCGCGCCTCGTCCCCGCCGGACCGTGATCGTCGTTATCGGAAAGGTCGTCTTCCGATGTCGGCTCTTCCGTCCTGACCAGAGGAATGGTTGCGCTAAAGACCTCCGTACTGGGCGCCGGCGGGACCGCCGAGGAGTCAATGCCATGGTCTTCGCTGTCGGGGTTGCTATCCGGCGGGTTGGTGTAATTCGGGTCGGCGGGCGTGCCTGTGCTGCTTCGCAAACCATAAAGCGGGTCGGCGGGTTCGTCGAAATTGCTGGCGGGAATGCCCACGATATAACTGCCCGCAGGCAGGTTGCCGAACAGGTAGTAACCGCCGCTGTCTGTTGTGGTCGTTGCAATTGCCGCGCCATCGGGGCTGCCGTCTTCATTCGCATCCAGATACAAGTTAACGGTAACGCCGGGAATACCCGGATCGGTATCGTCCGGCGGGTTGATCGTGCCGCTGTTGTCCGAGTCGCGCCAGACGCGGTTACCGATGCTAAAGCGTTCGGGAATGGTGATGCCCACCTTGCGCGGCTCCGAAGCGAGCAGGTCGCGGATGTTGCTGTCCAAATCCTGATAGGAGCCGACATGCGAGAAGGAGTTCCACGCAATTTCACGCGACTGGGCATCATCGTTGTTGAATGTTCCAACTGCGGGTGAATCCTTGGGAATGGACATCGGCACGCCAAAACGCACGATATTGGTCGGGTCGCCTTCGGCGTAGGGCGCAATGGACTCGCCGCTGTTCAGGCGGATGCGATAGGAACGCACCGTACTCCAATCCGCGACGGTTGTCGCCCAAGTGTTGTTACAGCCAGAAGGAATCATTGACCCAGTCGGTTCGTTAAAGACCTCCGGGCGGCAGGGATTGGTGGTCAGGTTGTATTCGATGGTGAAATCGGAATCTACCAGCCCCGCCCCGCCAAGGAATACGATGGGATCGGTCATCACCGGGCGGAATTCCGATTCGCGCGCGGAACCGGATAAAGTGCCGCCGGAGCCGTTATCTCCATAATATGGCAGGATGTCGTACAACACATAGTTCAACATTGGAACGTTCCCATCGTTGAATATGCGCAGGTTGTATTCGAAATCGTCCAAATCGGCATCACCCGGCGGAGGAGCAACGTACTGCCCCGGATTCAACGCTCCTTCCGGGTAGGCTTGTGAAATGCACGGGAAGCGCGTGAAGGCATTGGAACTGCCCGGCAGACCGGATGTGCCGCCATCGGGACAGGACACATCGGGCAGGAAGGTATCTTTGTTGACCACTTCGCTGTTGCCGGAAGCAACGCTGCGAATCCACTTTTCACCGCGCAAGGCAGCGGAACGTTCAACGACATAAGTATCTGTCGTGTCACAGGCGGCTTCGGCGGTATCGGTATCCTCATCCACATCGCCTGCATCTGTGGTTTGCGAGCCGGTTTCGCAGAATACATCCAATGAATCAGTGACGACATAAAGGTCATTGGTACGCGTGCCGGGCAATTGTCCGCGCGGGATGCGGGCGAAGAATTCCACGGTTAAGAGGCTGCTCCCCAGCGCCTGCTGCGGCACTGTCAGACCGGAGAATTCCCACAAGAGAGTCTGACCGGCTCCGGGGTTGGGTCCGCTGCGGGTGAAGGTGACAGACGCGCCCGGAGGAAGAGGCGAACCGTCCAACAGCGCGTCTCCTTCGCGGACGAAGATCAGGTCGTCGGGCAGGGTATCCAAAATCGTTGGGTCAATCAACGGAGCGGATGAACGTTCGGTCATATCCACGGTCAGCACGTAGCGCAGGGTGTCGCCGGGCAGGATGCTGGTATCCGAGGTGAAGGAATTGATATCCGGGTCGTCCCATTCATCCCAAGGCGTGCCGGGGGTTTCGCTTTTGCTCACGCGCAGGCTGACGTAATCGCCGCGCACGGTCATCGTTTCGTTGTTGCAGGGGTCGGTTACAGGACCGCCCGTATTGGTGCGGGTGACTTGCACGCAGTTTGTGTATATGGAATCAACGACTGCCGCGGGCATCGGATCGTCATTGTCGTCCGTGGTGGCAACGGCGCGCGGAACGACGCGGATTTGCGGGTTTTCGGAAAACTCCCACACGTAGGGCAAGCCGGGCGTGTAAACCGTGTCGCCGTCACTGTCGTATTCAAAACGCCAGCGGACATTGGTGATATTCGCCGGAAGCCCGGCGTCATACGTCGCATCCGTGTTGTAACTGATGGGCTGCCCGGGGAAGGCAGTCCATGTATTTCCGCTGTCGGTTGAATATTCCACATACGCGCGGACGTAATCGAAGCCCGCGCTCCATGCGCCGCTGGTGACGCTGACAACCTGCAATTCGGGCGGGAGGTTGTCAATCAGGGTGACGTCATTGGCGGGATAGTTGGTCCCGTTGGTGTTCAGTTCGAGGATGAAACGCGCCGTGCCTGTAAAGCCGACCGGGTCGCCCGCATCATCCTTGCTGTAGGTGGGGACATCGGATATCGGGTCGATCTCGTGGGTGAGGTCTGTTGTGGGAGGCGCAAAGCAATCCGGGCATGGATCGCCGTTTGAATCGGTGTAGCCCGCGGTAACATCGGCGGAATTGGTAAGGTTATTTCCTACATTAAAGGGCGGGGAGGGATAGGTAAGGGTAATAAAGCGCGTGAGACAATCGGGCGGGTAAAGCGGACCCGGAACAGTGGGCCAGGTGACGACGCCGCCGCTTTCTGTTCCGCTGTCGCTGGCTGAGACGAAAACCGCTCCGGTTGGAAGGGTGTCAGTCAGAACAATGTCGGTCAATGCGGCAATGCCGCCCGAAGGAGGCTGAACGGGGCAAAGCCGTAATTGATAGGTTACTTCAGTATCCACCGTCGGTTCGATGATTGGGGCGACGCGGGTTTTGGTCAACTCCCAACTGGGAGAGACGCCGCCAACGCTAATGGGCG
>JAGUZU010000027.1 GCA_020060625.1 Anaerolineales bacterium
CCTATCAGAACATTTTTCGTTTTTTTACCGCCAAGGACGCCAAGCCGCCAAGTTTCTTCTTTTTCTTGGCGTTCTTGGCGACTTGGCGGTTTATTTTGGGAATTTGTATAGAGTGAATTTCGAGAAAGAATCTACAACATTTGAATGCTCCCGTTGTATAATGCCACGGCTTTCTCAAAGTCTGGATTCGAGCCTTCTTTGTACACGGATTTCGCGGAATGAACGGATTTTTTTCGTTTTTCACGGAGAATTCCGTGTCGTCCGTGTACAAAATCACGGCAACTCTTGGAGAATCGTAGTTTTTTGGAGGATTAATCTGTGAATTTTACCGACTACCAAACCAAATCCCGCGTCACCGCGAAATATCCCGCCATCGGGCATGGGGTCATCTATCCGACCCTCGGACTCGTCAACGAGGCGGGAGAAGTGGCGGGGAAGATCAAGAAGATTTTCAGAGACAAGCGCGGGGTCATTGGCGAAGCGGAGCGCGAGGCGCTCAAAGCCGAACTCGGCGACGTCCTCTGGTATCTCGCCCAAACCTGCACCGAGCTGGAAATCTCCCTCGACGAAGTCGCCGAATCCAATTTAGCCAAACTTTTGGACAGGCAGGCGCGTGGTAAGATACAGGGAGACGGGGACAACCGATAAATAGCGTGTCAGGTATCAGGTTCCAAGTGTCGGGAATTTTGGCATTTTTGCCAACTTGACACTTGAAACATGGCGCTTGGTACTCTTCCGTAAGGAATCTCTAACCTTTCTCCTACGCGCGCATCCCCGCTTTTTGGTAGAATCCTTTTAGAAATTTAGGAGATTATTATGGCTGGCATGGAAAGATTTACACAGCGGGCAAGGCGTGTTCTCAGCCTCGCGCATCAGGAAGCCGAGCGCGCCCGCCAAAACAGTATCGGAACCGAACACCTCCTTCTCGGGTTGATGGATGAAGAAGGCGGTGTTGCGGGGCGTGTCCTGCGCGAGCTCGGCATGACCCCCGACCGCGTCCGCGAAGTCGTGGCGCGCGTTTCCGGAACCCCCGCCAACTTCGACCCCAACCGAATCGAACTCGCTCCCGAAACCCAGCAGGTGCTCGAATACGCTGTGGACGAAGCGCGCCGGCTCGGACATCATTACATCGGCACGGAACACATTTTGCTCGGACTCGTCCGCATCGAATCTGTCGCGATGGAAGTGCTTCGCAGACTCGGCGTGACACCCGACCAGATCCGCCGCCAGACCAGGCGCGTGTTGAACGAATCCGCCTCGTCCTCGCCGACGCCTGCGGGCGCCCCATCAGGCGGACGCGCCGCTGGAAGCAATCCCAAAACCCCTCTCGTGGATCAACTCGCCATCGACCTCACCTCCAAAGCCGAAGAGAAAAAACTCGACCCGGTCATCGGTCGTCAAATGGAGATCGAACGAGTCATTCAAATTTTGGCGCGCCGCACCAAGAACAACCCCGCCCTCATCGGCGAACCCGGCGTCGGCAAGACCGCCATCGTGGAAGGACTCGCCCAGCGCATCATCGACGGCGACGTCCCCGCACCGCTCATGAACAAGCGGCTTTTGCAGCTTGATGTCGGTTCGCTTGTAGCGGGAACCATGTACCGCGGTCAGTTCGAGGAACGGCTCAAGCGAATCATAGATGAGTTGAAACAATCGGGCGCGATCCTGTTCATAGATGAAGTCCACATGCTCGTCGGAGCGGGAGCCGCAGGGTCCTCTGTTGACGCGGCAAACATCCTCAAACCGGCATTGTCGCGCGGCGAACTGCAAGTCATCGGCGCGACCACGCTCGACGAATACCGCAAACACATTGAATCCGACGCCGCGCTCGAACGCCGCTTCCAGCCCATTCAGGTGGACGAACCCTCCGAAGAGGAGACCATTCAAATCCTCAAGGGCATTCGCGGCGCATACGAGGAGCATCACCACCTCGTCATCTCCGATGAGGCGCTCGAAGCCGCCGCGCATTTATCCTCGCGCTACGTCACCGAAAGATTTTTACCCGACAAGGCAATTGACCTGATTGACGAGTCCTCCTCGCGCGTGCGCATGTACAAAAGTCCCGCAGCGAAATTCGCCAAAGACCTGTTCAGCCAGCTGCGGCAGGCGCGTCAGAACCGCACCCTCGCCCAGGAGGAAGGCAACACCGAAGATGTGAAGGAATGGGAGGAGCGCGAGTTCGACCTCGGTCAGCAGATCGAACGCCTGCGCACCGGCTGGGACCGCGCCAGCAGCCCCGTCGTATCCGCGGAGGACATCGCCGAAGTTGTCTCCATGTGGACGGGCGTTCCGCTCATGCAATTGGCTGAGGAAGAATCCCAGCGCCTGCTCAAGATGGAAGAGGAACTGCGCAAAGCCATCATCGGGCAGGGAGACGCCATCATCGCGATTTCCCGCGCCGTGCGCCGCGCCCGCGCCGGGCTGAAAGACCCCAAACGCCCCATCGGTTCCTTCATGTTCCTCGGACCGACCGGCGTCGGCAAGACCGAACTCACCAAGGCGCTCGCCAAATTCATGTTCGGCAGTGAAGAAGCCGCATTGCAGCTGGATATGTCCGAGTTCATGGAGCGCCACACCGCGTCCCGCCTCGTTGGCGCGCCTCCCGGATACGTCGGCTACGAAGACGCAGGTCAACTCACCGAAGCGCTTCGCCGCCGCCCCTATTCCATCGTAGTTTTCGACGAGATCGAAAAGGCGCATCCCGAAGTCCACAACATGCTGTTGCAGATCATGGAGGAAGGTCACCTCAGCGACGCGAAGGGACGCAAGGTGGATTTCCGCAACGCCATCATCGTCATGACCTCCAACATCGGCGCGGACGTCATCAAAAAGCAAACCTCCCTCGGCTTCGCATTGAAACGCGACGAAGTCACCGAGGAACGCCTCTCCTACGAAGAGATGCGCAAGAAGTTGAGCGAATCGCTCAAGCGCGCCTTCCGCCCCGAGTTCATCAACCGCATGGATTCGGTTGTCATCTTCCGTTCGCTCAACAAGGAAGACATCCAGAACATCGTCTCGCTCGAGCTGGAGAAGGTCGCCGAACGCCTCAAAGACCATAACCTCGTGCTGGTTGCTTCCCCCGAAGCGTTGTCCTCGCTGGCAGAGCAGGGCTTCGATGCCGAATTTGGCGCGCGCCCGTTGAAAAGGGTCATCCAGCAAAAGGTGGAAGACCCGCTTTCCGATAAATTGCTCTCCGGCGAATTCATGAACGGCGACTCCGTCAACGTTAACGTCAACGACGACGGCGAGATCGTGCTCGAAAAATCGCAGGAAAAACTCGCCGAGCCGAGTTTGTAACAAACAAGCCTGACAGGTTTCAGAAACCTGTCAGGCTGTATTCCCCAAATGACCAAACAAGAACTTTTCAAACAAGCTGACTACACCTTCCAGCGCGGAAACCGTCAACTGGCAAAAAAATATTTGTCAGAGTATCTTGCCGCCTTCCCGAACGACGAAGCCGCATGGATGTTGATGGCGCGAATCGTGGAGGAGAAAGAGGAGCGGATCGAATGCTATGAACGCGTCCTCAAACTCAACCCCAATCACAACGAGGCGAGGATCGGGCTCGTCCGCGTCCGCTCGAAGATCAATCCCACCCTGCCAAGAAAAGGCGATGTCAATCCAATTATCTGGGGGACAAAGCCGAGATCCGGCAGGAAAATTCTGCGCGCAGTACTTGTCGCTGCTGTGATTGTGTTCCTATTCGGCACGACCTCATTCGTCATAGCCCGCAACAACCCCGAATCGAAAATGGGACAGGCGCTCACGCTCGCAACGCCGACCTTATTCGCGAATGCCGATCTGGCAGATGACATTGCCCCGCAGACCCGCGCTGAAATCAGCCGGAAGTATCCTCAATACGCGCCTCTCATGGATGCCCTGATCGGCTTCGCAGTCGAAAACGCGAACGATGGCATGGAAGGCGCTCCCGAACGTCCCGGCGCGGAGATCATTATCTCTGAAAAGGCGGGCATGGAGGCGAAATCCATGTTGGAAAATTCGCTTCCCCAGCCCGGTTCGTTGTCGTCGGTGACGATTACTGAACAGCAGGTCACCTCCTGGCTTGCCATGGAAATGCGGGACAGCCCCGACCTTCCGTTGAGCGACGTGCAGGTCTATCTGCGGAACGGAAAAGTGCAGGTGTGGGGCATGGTCAATGGGAGCGACAATTCCACCTCGGCGTTGATCGTCGGTAAGATCGGGATCGACAACAGTAACCAGCCTTATTTTGATATCGAATCCATGCAGATCGGGCAGCAGGTCATCCCGGACTTTTTGACCAGACAGGCAGAGACATGGTTGAACCAGTCCCTGCTGGAGGGAATCAACTCGCAAATCCCCGGGCTTGAGTTGATGAACGTCAATGTGACGAGCGGATTGATCACCGTGTCGGGCATGAGATGATGGAACCGCCGCAAGGCGGTTTTTTTTATTCTGTAATCCTTTGTTAATGAAATAATCCCGTCACAGCGCGTCTAACCGACAGCGAAAGGAGACTTTATTATGAGCGCAAACCATGAAACGGTCACGCTGGCTGGGGGATGCTTTTGGTGCCTGGAAGCGGTGTACGACGAGGTGAAGGGCGTGCTTTCCGTGGATTCAGGGTATGCCAATGGACACGTCCCCAACCCATCCTACCGGGAAGTCTGCAACGGGGATACGGGTCATGCCGAGGCAGTGCAGATCAAGTTCGACCCGTCGATCATCAATCTCCGGGACCTGCTCGATATCTTTTTTGTCATCCACGATCCAACCACGCTCAACCGTCAGGGCGCGGACGCGGGGACGCAGTACCGTTCGGGTATTTACTATCATACGCCCGGGCAGAAGCAGCTCGCGGAGCAAACCATCAGTGAGTTGAATGCCCAGGGAATCTGGGACAGCCCCATCGTCACGGAGGTGGAGGCGCTCAAGGATTTCTACATCGCCGAAGATTATCATCAGGAATACTTTGCGAAGAATCCGTATCAGCCGTACTGCATGGCGGTTGTCGCGCCGAAGGTGACGAAGTTCCGCAAACATTTTTTGGAATTGTGGAAGAAGCAGGCGGCATAAGTTATCAGACCCTAAAGGTCTTCAAAACCTTTAGGGTCTGATTTTTTGTTATACTTTTCAGCATGAACGAAAGCAAGACACCTCATTTTCATATCCGCGAAGTTCCCGTTTACGGCGATACCGTTCTCGCGCCGATGGACGGATATTCCGACTGGCCCTTCCGCTCGCTGTGCCGCGAACTCGGCTCGGCAATGAGCTATACCGAGTTCGTCAAAGTGGAGAAAATCCTCAGCCGCTCGAAGGAACCCGCCAAGCGTTTGTTCTTCAAGGAAGAAGAACGCCCAATGACCTTCCAAATCTACGGCGAAGACCCCGACCTCATCCTCAAAGCCGCGCTGAAGATTCAGGAACTCGACCCCGACATCATCGACCTGAACATGGGCTGTCCCGCCAAGACCATCGCAGACCGCGGCGCGGGCGTGGGCATGATGCCTTCCGCGCTTCGCATCGCGCGGACGTTCCACAAACTGGTCAAACATTTGCGTGTGCCAGTCACAGGCAAGATACGCCTCGGCTGGGACAAGTGCAGGAACTACAAACTCATCGCGCGCATCGTCGAGGAAGAAGGCGGATCGCTGATCGCCATTCACGGACGCACAAAGGAACAACGTTATTCCGGCAACGCGGATTGGGACGCGATTGCCGAAGTGAAATCGCTTGTCAAGATTCCCGTCATCGGGAGCGGCGACGTCAAAACCGTCGCGGATATTGACCGCATGAAAAAACATACCAATGTGGATGCCGTGATGATCGGGCGCGGCGCCATCGCCAATCCGTGGATCTTCTCGCGCATAGACCGCGACCAGGTCACGCCGCAGATGATGCAGGACCTCATCCGCAAACATCTCGCCCGCAGCGTGGAATTCTACGGCGACGAAGACGGCTCGCGCCTCTTCCGCAAATACGCCGTGCAGTACCTGCTCATGCACACACTCACGCGCGAAGAACGCAAGGAAATTCTCAAGCCGCGCCCATCGGGTGAGTTCGCAAAAATGCTCGAGCAGATATACGCGGTTACGGCATCCTGACAGGTCTTAATTTATAATCAACCCATGCTTCTCGACCTTCCCCTCATTCTCGAAACACGGCGCAATCACGCGCTCGAACACGCCGCCATCCACATCCTCGGGCGTCAGTTCCCCGGTCAGCGCATGGCGGGACATTCCAACCCGACCGGCTTCTTCCTGCTCGGCGACCTCAACACCCAGGATGTTTGGGTTGCAGTGACGGAAGCGCGCGCGCGGCTCAACTCCGGCGAAAGCGGACTCGCCGTCCACCCCGGCTGCGGGACCAACCTTGCCACCACCGCGCTTCTCTCCGCCGCCTTTGCCTGGATCCCGCTTCGAGCGACCAAGTCCACGCTGTGGCGGCTTCTGCTCATCCCCTTTGCATTGACCTTCGCCATCGTCGGCTTTGGTCTCAGCCGCCCGCTCGGACCGTGGCTTCAGAAACACATCACCACCGAAGCGAACCTGGGCAATTTGCAAATCGTGGATATTGTCCCCGTCCGCAAGGGCGTTCATCGAGTCATTACAAAATAAATCATGTCGCTGCGAGGAACGAAGCAGCCTCCTGGTACAAGGGGATTGCTTCGTTCCTCGCAATGACATATAAATTGCCATGCCAACCATCTTCCTCCTCTACGGCAACGACGAATTCGCCATCGCGCGCAAACTCAAGGGCTTCGAGTCGGATTTCACCGACCCGACCAGCGCAGACATGAACACTGCCCGCCTCGACGCGCGCGCGATGACCGAGACCGACCTCAACAACGCGGTCAATGCCATGCCGTTCCTCGCGCCAAAGAGACTGGTAATCCTCTCGAACCTGTCTGCAAAATACACCAATCCCGCTGCGCGCAGGAAGTTCGGCGAATTTCTGGGGAAAGCGCCCGACACGACACGGCTCGTCATCCATGAGATCATCGAGCCGAAGGAAGCGGCGAAACACTGGCTGGTGAAATGGGCGGAGAAAAACAAGCCGCTGGTCAAAACCGAAACGTTCTTCCTGCCCAAACAGCGAGACATGCCCGGCTGGATCGTCAACGAAGCGAAGAATCAAGGCGGGCAGATCGAACCCGCCGCGGCGGCGTGCCTCGCTGAGATGGTCGGCGTGGATACCCGTCAGGCGGGGATGGAATTGGCTAAACTGTTGGCGTATGTCAACTGGGAGCGACCCGTTCGCGGGTCCGATGTGGAAGCGGTCTGCATCGTCACCTCCCAGCAAAGCGTGTTTGAATTTGTAGATGCGTTGTCGCAGGGCAACGCCAAAGTCGCCCAGAAGTTATTGCACCGCCTGCTCGAAAACGAAGACCCGTTCTCGCTGTGGGGCATGGTCGTGCGGCAGTTTCGTTTGTTGCTTCAGGCGCGTGAAATTTTGGACGGGCGCGGAAACAAGGATGATGTGGCACGCGCTTTGAGTGTTCATCCATACGTGGCGGAAAAAACAACCGGGCAGGCGGGGCGCTTCACGATGGAATCGCTCGAAAGCATCTACCATCAATTATTGAATATTGACGAAAGAGTCAAAACGAGCCGGATCACACTCGACCTGGCTCTGGATACGCTGGTGATGGAACTCGCGCGTTAGAACAGGGACGGTTGTTGGGGGACGTCGTCGTCATTGCCGCTCCAGCCGAACTTCTTCAGATCAATGCGACCTTTCGCATCGAACTCCACCCCTTCCTGCTCCAACAACTGACGCTGTCTCTCCGCCCCAGCCCGTTCGCTGACCTTGCCCTGCGAGTTGATGACTCGTTGCCAGGGCACGTCATCGGGGCAGGCTGCCATCGCGCCGCCAACCCAGCGCGGAGCGAAGGCTGCATAGGTTTCGAGAGCCACGCCGTCTGGGGGTGGAATCATCTTTGCGATCTGCCCATACGCGGCGACCTTGCCGCGCGGTATCCGGCGGACGATGTTCCAGACCTGTTCATGGAAGGCTTGCTGATTGGGGGGAGAGGCGAAGGCGGGCATATAAACTCCTCAGGCGCATTGTAGCATAGGGAGCATTCAGATTCTGTAAAATCGCCTATCAGAACATTTTTCGTTTTTTTACCGCCAAGCCGCCAAGTTTCTTCTTTTTCTTGGCGTTCTTGACGACCTGGCGGTTTATTTTGGGAATTTGTACAGAGTGAATTTTGGGAAAGAATCTACAACTGGGATAAACGCAGAGCCGTCCTTTCAGGCGGCTCTGATCGTTATCAATTCAGCGGGTTAATCCTCCATAAAGCCTTCTATCCACTCCAATACTTCGGGGATATCGACACGAGCCGAGTAGCCCACGCCCGCGCAGTTGATGTTGGTCACATAGGAGTTGACGCCCAGGACAATGTTCGTGCCGCCGAGCAGATCCGGTCCGCCCGAGTCACCGAAGCAGGTTCCGCCCGATCCGCCGCCGGGATTCAAAGCCAGCCGTAGATATTCCGGAGAGTGGACAAATTTCCCGGAGACAATCTCAGAGGGGGCATACAATCGAATTCTCGGACCACCCCATCGGTAGTAGGGAGGCGGTTGAGGCAGTTCGTTTCCGGGGATTTTCTCCTGGTATTGCACGCCGTATCCAACGAAGTCAATTGCGGTCTTATTCTTCAGTTCGTCCACAAGCCCGGCTGTCGGAAGTTGGGCATATTCATCCAGATAGATCGGTTCGTCCAATATGACGATGCCGTTATCCCGGTAGGAGAAGGCGGGCAGACCGTTGCCGCCGCCGTAGGGATTTTCATCGCTGCGATATTTCGGGTTGGTGTAGGCTGTGCCTTCCACCGCGCCGCTGCCCGCCCCTCCAAATGGATACAGCGGGTATGGGACAGCGTCATAGGTGACATCCTCGTACATCCAGATCCTGGCGGCGACGGCGCCGTCGGTGCAGTGACCCGCGGTCAGCACGACGGTGGGCGAGATCAACGCGCCGCTGCAGCGCCAGCCGGGCAAGCCGGGGGCGTAGTCGAATACCAGCAGCCCCACGTAGGGATGCCGTCCGTTGTCCGGTTCGCCGTTGGTAATCGCGCCAGCGCTGCCGATCAGGCTGAAAGCGAGAACCAGGGTGAGGACAAATGCCAGTGTTATTTTTTTCATTCCGATCTCCTTGCTGGGATTGCCCAGCGAAAAAAAAGATTCCCCCCGTTTACAACCATCCGATTGCAATTCGTTTTTCATGAACGAGTCTGTCGTTGTCATAATCCGGGATGCGCGCCTCCTTTCCGCCAGGACGGACTTTTGTTGGGTGAAGAAAAAATAAAAGCCGAAGGAATACCTTCGGCAGTTTGGCAATCCCACCGGGGCGGGACCCATGACTTTGCGTCCCTGTTTTGCAACAGGTTTACCTTTTCGAGGTGACAAATGTGTCTGACAATATATGGTTTTACAAGAGCGATTTTATTGTAGCAAATCCGTGTTTCGGATTCAAGCGGGGAAGCGGACTAGCAGACTGGGAGCGGACTCCCGTAAAAAGACACCCCTCTCCATTTGGAGCCCCACAGGGGGTGCTTCGCGAAGGGGACGGGGGAGAGGTCTCGCGCTCACGCCGATTGTGGCGCCAACTGCACTTTCAACTTCTTCCCCAAAGCGGACGCGGCACGCTCCAACGTGACTAAAGTGATCGAGACATTGTCAGGGTCGAGCAGGCGTTCCAATGCGGCTATGCTGGTCTTCGTGCGGCTTGCCATTTCGGTCTTGCTGAGTTTTTTCTTCTTCATTCTTCGACGATCTGATGGGCGATGACGCGTTTGATAGCAATAATGTTTGCCGTATCAATGTTTTCTTCTTCGAGAAAATTATCGAAATCGCTTCCCCAATATGTTTTTTGTTCATAGGGTTATTTTACTACTTCCCAAACAAACCCCTCCCCTAAAGGGGAGGGAGTCAGCCCCCCTCAAACAAACATTGACTTGAAAACCCAACCTGAGGATTCAATGAACAGCAACCACATCCATACCCTCTCCTTTAGGAGAGGGACAAGCGGACTTGTTCGATTATTACGCCAATCAGGGAGAGGTCTCACGCTCACGCCGATTGCGGCATTACTTAGAGTGAACTATTTCAAATATACATAAATGATTGGGGAGGATATTTCACATTGAAATGCCTGCTCAAGTCTAAAGGTGCTTTATATAACTTCGATTTGCGTATTTTTATTGCATACCCAACTTCTCTTCCACGAAAATAACTGTCAAAATAATCTTTTGGGATTCCAGAATACCTTTTTGTTTTCGTCCACAACAATTCTGTTTCATGTTCAAGAATGTCTTCAATCTCAAACTCTCCTATAACTTTGCTGACAGGTGCAGAAGCATAGACAATTACCTTTTGAATATTACGATTCTTGAAAACTGCTTTCCGAAATTCGTACTTTTTTATTCCTTGAAATATTTTTTCAGCAAATTCGGGCTTAATAGATAACAAGACGCTGGTCTGCATTTGAATTCTCCATCAAAATTTTAAACGCTTCATCGGTTAATGGCTCGAAGCCTCGAGGAGCTTGTTCAATAATACCAAGTTCGCGGAGGCTTTTTAGATTCAATCTTTTTTGAAATGTATAAACATAAAGAAAGTTAACAATAAACGGTCTATCCCTTTGGTTGTAATTCCAGTGTAGGGCAAGTTCTTCATCTGTAAAAACACTTCGTTTTCTACATAACTGGATGAAGTTCTCTAAGCTTTTAATTCCAGTCTTTATGCTCTGAACAATTCCTATTGTTGTTGCAACAGATGTGTAAAATGCTGGACCGTTAAATTTCGTTCGATAAAATACAATAACATCTCCTGAAGCCAGGTTCCGCTCAATAGAACGGGAGATATATACTTTACTTATCGCATTACGATTCGGACGGTTTTCGACATAGTCTTTTGGAGATTCCGTTCTCAGAATTGAATCGGGGAATAGTTCTGTATGATATTCTGGATAAATAGGAACGATGAACTTTTTTCGACTTCCAGAAAAGTAGGGGTACGTCAAGCATGGGTTGAGTATATTTGCCGATGGTGAAAAATTCCTGACAAAAACGAGTTCTTCACCGGAAACAGTTTTTTTGTGTCCGTGAAAATAGAAGCCCCAATCATTGAGTAAATGTATCAGTCTTTCTTGATCCTCTGTTTTATTAAAGATGGTTACATATATCTCTTCGACGTTAAAAAGTAATGCATTATCAAAGATAATCTTAAGGAATCGTTCTCCGAGTTTGTAGCCATTTGAGATGACTTTGAAGGTCCCAATCTTAAGCCTTCGTTTTTTTGTAAATGTGGGTGCAATGTCAGAGTAGTTTTCATTTTGATCTTCCACCTTTACGAACAAAAAAGCCAAAATGCGCCCATCTTCAGAATTACATACATATGCAACTTCATCTGCTTTCTTGTTAAACCACTTTTCAAACCCAACATAATCGTTCTTGAAAGACTCAAAGAACGGATCATTGATATCAACCTCTCCAAAAAGTTTTTTTCTAACATCCAGAACTTTATAGTCAGCAAATTCGGGATTCTCTGCAATTACTTTTTCAAGAAACGAATCTATTGTGAAAACATTTACAGACACACCCAACTCAGCGGCTTTCCTGTGAATGTTTCTGTCTTCAGTTATTAGTAAGTCAACTCGACCAGAAATAATCTCGTTGAGTAATGAGGTATCGATTGAGTCGTTTTTGTTTTTGTCGTATTTCGCTCGAATATTCTTGATCGGAAGAGTTTCAGGCGCTTGTGTTTTCAACAGGGCGTAGTTTTTGATTTTTGCTTCCATTGTTTCGACAACAGAGGCATCTTGATATTCTCTGATTTCTTCTAGTGAAAGCGGGTGGATACATTTTTCATAATGCAATCGATCGAACCAGTAAAAAAGTGTGCCAATATCTTTTTGTATAACTCGGCTTGCTTCTCGATGGATTATGATGTTAGTATCAAGCAGGATTCTCATTTCACATTCCCCTTTCGTGGGTGAGGGAGAAACGGTTTTCTGAAGTATACATGAATTTGAGACTTTTTCTAAATCTCTATCCGAAAATTGCTTCCGTTGCAGTTCTTGGCGGCGGGGAAAGTGTCACAAAGCGGTACGCCGCCTTGAGTATAATTTTCGGACAGGTTCTAAAATAAAAAGACGGCGTCCCACCCTGACGCCGTCCCAATCTCCAATCACTAAAGTTTCGCAAACCTACTCACCACCTTCGCCGCCGCGGGCGGACGTTCGATCATTCCAGACCCAGTTTTTGTCGTACAAACGAGCGCACAACGCTTACCGCCGCATAAGCCGCTTGGGCATCTTCTTTTTAAGGCTGTTTCACCAGGGTAGCGCACACGCACTGAATAACGCTCCATAGTCACCAGATCGGCGCGAAGCATCTCAAAACCACTGTCAATCTCCTCGCATAACAGCATCAACTCGATCAAATTGTGGATTTTGGGAATATGCTTACCGTTTTCCTGCAACACGGCTTTGAGATATTTCTCCGCGCATTGCTGGGCATGAAAACAAACCGCGTCGTAGTTGGGGGACTTTCGCGCCCGTAGTTCACGTCCCGCTGTGAGGTAATCGCCCTCCGCCTTTGTAACCCACTCAGCGACTGCGGGATTCATACAGCACCTTTCCCTCTTTGAGAACATCCTTCAAGAAAGAGTCTCCCATCTTTATGCGTTCTGCCAAATATTTTGGCGTATGAACGATTAAGTCCAACCCAAAGCGATATTCGATTTTTTGACAGATTTGAATGGATTGTTGAACGCTTCGCAGCTGGGTGTCCATCACCACCAGCAGATCCACGTCGCTTTCGGGGCGTGGATTCCCCCGCGCATACGAACCGAACAGGATGATCTTCTGCGGCTTGAACTTTTCCACGATCTGCTCTACCACCTGGTCAATCGCCTTTTGTGGAATGCGCTTGCGCTTGTCAATTGTCGGGACGTTTACAACAACCATCGTGAGGATATTATACAGCCCTTTTCCTTGCGGTTAACAAATGAGACGGCGTCCCACCCTCCGCCGCCCCATCTTTCTTCTTTCCTCTTTTCACCTACAACTTCGCAAACCTACTCACCACCTTCGCCGCCGAGGCGGGACGTTCCATATTCCCGCCCTGGTGGATGAAGATCGGCGTGTCCATCTTCGAGTATGCCGTCTCCACAAAGGCTTGACCGGTCAGGAAGCGCTCCGAGTCAATCGCGCAGGAGGTCACAAAGCCGATGCGCTCGCCCTTCTCGTTGACTACCGGGTCGCCGTTGTGCGCCATGCGGACGCGCTGGTCATCAAAGCGGAAGCGGATGGTCACGCCCTTGCGCTCCTTCTCACGCGCCACGAACGCATCCCGCCCGATGAACCACGGCTTGTAGGTTTTCACGTACGAACCAAATACGCCTTCGGCAACGCCGAGGTCGCGTCCGTCAAATTTACCCGAACCCAACCCCATCTCGTGACCATACAACGGAAGTCCCGCTTCGGTTCGCAACGAGTCACGCGCGCCCAAGCCGATTGCTTTCACACCGAACGGCTCGCCCGCTTTCATCACCGCATTCCAAAAATCAACGGCGCGCTCAGGGTGGACAAACAACTCGAAGGCCATCTTCTCGCCCGTGTAACCCGTGCGCGAAACGATCAAGTCGAAATCACCAACTTTCGCATCACATAACTCAGTCCGCTTCAACTTCATGATGCGCGCGCGGATATTGTCATCCACACCCATCGCCAGCAAAATGTCGCGGGACTTCGGTCCTTGCAGCGCAATGTCAACCCGCATGGCAGAACCAGACTTTGGGTCGCGCAGGTTGCGGATCTCCGCGTTGTAGCCATAGGTCCGCGCCCACGGGCGGGCGTTGTCAATCCGCACCGTACCGTCGCGCACCGCTTCCAGCCACGCGCGATCCTTGTCATCGTTCGAGGCGTTCACCACCACGAGATAATCGTTCCAGCCGCGGCGATAAACGAGCGTATCGTCAATCACATCCGCTTCGGGCGTGAGGAAATGTGTGTACAAACTCTCACCGGGGTTCAAGCCGCCGCAGTCGTTGCCACAGACCGCGTCGAGGAAAGAGGCGGCATCCGCGCCGCGCACGTCGTACACGCCCATGTGCGAAACGTCGAACAGTCCCGCCGCCTGCCGCGTGGCAAGATGCTCTTCGAAAATGGATGTGTACACCACGGGCATTTCCCAGCCTGCAAACGGGACCATGCGTCCGCCCAGATCGCGATGCGTTTGATTCAACGCTGTCTTTTTGAGTTCGCCTTCGACATCCTGCCACGCAAAGGACGGCTTCGCTTCTTTCCTGACCTCGGAACTGATACCGATGTAAAAAGGCTTATCCACATTGACGGCTTTGCCTGCCACCAGCACGCTCGATTTGACATCCCCCTTGCGCGCATCCGCCACGATGAACGGACCAGGCAAACGCTTGGTGCTGAAATCTTTCGTGCCATCGAGGTTGAACGACATATACCCATCCGAGAGGTCACGCAGCCACGCGGCGACCACACCCGCCTTTGCAACAGGCACTTCAATTTGATAGGTGTTCTGGTCAACACAAGTCAGCACGCATTGGAAAACGCCCGCCGGGGTCGAGATCGTACCCGCCAGTGATTTGCCCTTCTTCAGCAAGGACATGTCGCAGGAAACGGCGTAATCCAACACCTGCCGCGCGCGCCGTCCGCTCAATTCAAAGACGCCGCTACTTGCCCCTCTCCCTTTGGGAGAGGGGTTGGGGTGAGGGCTGTCGTCAATGTAATAGAAATGCGGGTATCCGTTCTTCGCCGGTTTGAAATCAATCCCCGCGCTTTCCGCCAGCTTGCGGACTTTCAATTTGGCATCGTTCAATATCTTGAAATCCAGTTTCGCGCGGCGTTGTTTCCCCTTGCGGACGGTGTCCACCGCATGAGGCGCACACGCGAGCAGGACGTCCGCGATGATGTCCGCCAGTTGGCGCGACTGCTTTTCGTTGAATCCGCGCTGAGTGAGCCACGGCGTGCCGAGGCGAATGCCCGAAGGAGCCGCCGCGCTCTGGTCACCGGGGATGGTGTTGCGGTTGACAACAATGCCGACAATGTCGAGAATCCGCGCCGCCTGATCGCCGCTGAGTTTGGTGCCATCTTCACCGATGATGGACGAGCAATCCACGTTGAGCATGTGGCAGTCCGTGCCGCCGAAGGGCACGCGCAGTCCACGTTTCATGAATTGATCCGCCATTGCCTTCGCGTTCTTGACGGTCTGCGCCTGTAATTTCTTGAATTCCCTGGTTTGCGCCAGTTTGAAGGTCAACGCCAAACCCGCGAAGACGTTCACATGAGGTCCGCCCTGCTCGCCGGGGAAGACGGCTTTGTCGAGTTTTTTGGCAATCGCGCCATCGGTGGTCAATAGCACCGCGCCGCGCGGTCCATTCAAGGATTTATGCGTGGTGGACATGACCACATGCGCGATACCGATGGGCGAAGGCACGACTCCCGCCGCCACCATGCCGCCGATGTGGGAAATATCGGCAAGGAAATACGCGCCCACTTCGTCCGCGATCTCGCGGAATTTTTTCCAGTCGGGAACCCATGAGTAAGACGAGTAACCAGCAATGAGTAATTTCGGTTTGGCTTCGTTCGCCAGTTTGCGGATGGCGTCGTAATCGAGCCGTTCGTTTGCGTCCACACTGTAATGCACGGCGTTGAACCACTTGCCGCTGCGGTTGACGGGCGAGCCGTGCGAGAGGTGCCCGCCGTGCAGCAGGTCGAGTCCCATGACCGTGTCGCCGATGCTGAGCAGGGCTTGATACACGGCGTTGTTGGCGGGTCCGCCTGATAGCGCCTGCACGTTGACGTAGATCTGGTCAGCCTTAAAGCCGTTGGCGGCAAAGGCTTCGGCGGCGCGTCGGCGGGCGAGCGCTTCGACCACGTTGGCATACTCCACGCCTTTGTAGTAGCGCGGGTCGCCGTTGCGGCGGTAGTTCGCAAGGCTGGCTTGGTAATCAAGGATCTCGTCCTCGGTCATCCAGCGCGTGTTTTCATCGGGATAGCCTTCCGCGTAAATGTTCTGGAACGCGGACATCAACGTCTCGCGCACCGCCATCGGCGCGGTGGATTCGCTTGGGATAAGGATCAATTTTCGGTACTGGCGTTCAGCCTCCAGTTGAGTCAGAGCGAAAACGTCCTGATCGAGTTCGGCAAGTTTGCCGCGAAATAAAAAGTCAGCCATTATGTTCTCCTTGTGAGAGTTCTTTTGTTTTTTCAGACGACTGAATTGTAGGACGGGAAGATGGCGGGGTCAAGTGAAAAATGGCAGGTAATCTCCTTGTTTCTTCCTTTATTGACATTCCCCCACCCCTCAGGTAGAATACAGACCGCCTTTTGAACTTGGGCCTGTAGCGCAGTTGGGAGCGCGCCTCAATCGCACTGAGGAGGTCAGGGGTTCGAATCCCCTCAGGTCCACTTGTTCAAACCCATATAGCCGGGCCCATAGCGCAGTTGGGAGCGCGTCTCAATGGCATTGAGAAGGTCGAGGGTTCGAATCCCTCTGGGTCCACACATCGTAGGTCAAATTGCCAATTTGACCAACAAAAGTCACGGCAGGAGTAGTAGGTCATCCCGTCAGCGAGAAGGGAAAACAAGGTGGAAGCCCTTCAACGGCATCGAACGGGAATGCCAGTCAGGAAGACCGAACTCGCCTGTTTCTCGCAAGAGAGACTGTGTTGGTGAATCGAGTAGTCAACGCCGGGAATGCCCGTTACAGCAACAAAGTGACGTTGGCAGGTTTGAACGTTTGAACGTTCCAACTTGAAAACGTAATTCGGGTGGTACCGCGGAGAAAACTCTTCGTCCCTGATGTGGATGAAGGGTTTTTTGTTTTCCGGACGATAAAAAATACGGTCCATGGTCAATCGTCCATCGTCCGATCTCGAAAGGAGGCGCGCATGAACATCAAAAGAAATTTTTGGAAGCAGGGACCTTTGCTTGCGGGTCTTCCTTGTGATGCATCCTGTAGGTCAGGCTTTTAGCCTGACAGTTTTCAGAAATAAAAAAATATGGCGGGTTATAAACCCGCCCTACAAGAATTATGATGAGGTAAGAATGGCTGCTGCAAAAAAGAAAACCGAAACCAAGAAGAAAACTGCCGCGCCGAAGGCGATCATCCCTGCGCCGCAGTCTCCCATCGCGCCTGTGACCGAGATGCCAAAAGCGGTTGTCCCTGTGGAGAAAAAGCCGAAGGCAATCCAGGCTGCGGCGCAGACGGGAAAAAACGAAAAGGACAAGTCCTTCAATCCGCAGGTCTTCGAGAAAAAATGGCAGGAAAAATGGGAAGCGGACAAACTCTACCGCGCGGTGATCGATCACAGCAAGCCGAAATTCTATGCGTTGACCATGCTGCCCTATCCCAGCGGCGACCTGCACATGGGTCATTGGTTCCCGATGACTCCGTCCGATGCGCGCGCGCGTTTCATGCGGATGAAGGGCTACAATGTGCTGTTCCCGATGGGATTCGACGCGTTCGGGCTGCCCGCGGAGAACGCCGCCATCAAGAGCGGCATCCATCCGATGGTGCGCACGCGGGATAACATTGTCCGTATGCGCGCGCAGTTGCGTTCGATGGGCGCCATGTTCGATTGGGATCGTGAAGCGGTCTCCTGCGAGCCCGAATACTACAAATGGACGGAATGGTTCTTCATCCAGTTGTACAAGATGGGATTGGCATATCGCAAAATGTCGCCGGTGGATTTCTGCCCGAACTGCAATACCACATTGGCGCGCGAGCAGGTTTGGGGCGATGACCGTCATTGCGAACGATGCGGCACGCCCGTCATAAAGAAGGACCTGGATCAGTGGTTTTTCAAGACGACGCAATATGCCGACGAACTGCTGCGCTTCGATGAATTGGACTGGCCCGAGCGCGTGAAGACCCTGCAAACGAACTGGATCGACCGCAGCGAAGGCGCCTCGGTCATCTTCAAAACGGAAACTGGCAGCCACGACGTGGAGATCTTCACCACCCGCCCCGATACCTTGTGGGGCGCCACCTTTATGGTCTTCTCCCCCGAACATCCGCTGGTGGATGAGATTACCACGCCTGAGAACAAAGCGGCTGTCGAAGAATACAAGGCGCAGGCAGCGCGTCAATCGGACATTCAGCGCGGCGCGGTGGATAAGGAAAAGACGGGCGTGTACACCGGCGGGTTCGCCATCAACCCGGTCAATCAGGCGCGCATCCCGATCTGGATCGCGGATTACGTCCTGATGTCCTACGGCACGGGCGCGATCATGGCTGTCCCTGCGCATGATGAGCGGGACTTCGCATTTGCCAAAAAGTATGACCTGCCCATCGTCGAAGTGATCAGACCCGAAGCCTCACCCCCATCCCCTCTCCCAATGGGAGAGGGGCGCAGGGGTGAGGGAGGGGAGTTGCAAGAAGCCTACATCGGCGCGGGAGTCATGGTCAATTCCGGTCAGTTCAACGACACGAAAGTCAACACCGAAAAGGGACGCAAGAATCCCGGCATCAGCGCCGTCATTGACTGGCTGGAGCAAAAAGGCATCGGTAAAGAGTCGGTCAATTATCGTTACCGAGATTGGCTGATCAGCCGCCAGCGTTATTGGGGCGCGCCGATTCCGATGATCCACTGCGAGGTCCACGGCTGGAACCCGGTGCCCGAGGATCAACTGCCCGTGCTGTTGCCCGAAGATGTGGAATGGAAGCCAACCGGCGAAAGCCCGTTGAAACTGCACCCAACGTGGAAGAACACAACCTGCCCCGTGTGCGGCGAACCTGCCACGCGCGAAACCGACACAATGGATACGTTCATGTGTTCCTCGTGGTATCACCTGCGTTATCTATCGCCGCATTACGACAAAGGTCCGTTCGACCCGGCGGAATACGATTATTGGATGCCCGTCGATACCTATACCGGCGGCATCGAGCACGCCACCATGCACCTGTTGTACACGCGCTTCTTCCATAAAGCCATGCGCGACGCGGGCGTTGTCAAAGGCAATGAGCCGATGATGCAATTGCGTAACCAGGGCATGGTGCTGGGCGAAGACGGCGAGAAAATGTCGAAGAGCCGCGGCAATGTGATCGCACCCGATGTGCTGGTGAAAAAATACGGCGCGGATACCGTGCGCGCCTACATGATGTTCTTTGCGCGTTGGGAGATGGGCGCGCCCTGGGACTCGCAGGGCATCGAAGGGACTGCCCGCTGGATGCGCCGTACATGGACGTTGTTCACGGATCAGACTCCGCCCGGGTCTGTCTCCGACCAAACCAAACGGACTCTCCGCCGACGCGTCCACCAGACCCTGCGCAAAGTGACCCATGACTTCGAGAACTTCGAGTTCAATACGATCATTTCGTCATTGATGGAATTGATGAATGAAATGTACAAGGCGCGCGATGCAGGCGCGGCAGGCGCTCCCGAGTGGAGTGAGGCGCAGGATTATTACCTGCGAATGCTGGCTCCCGTCGCGCCGCACATCGCCGAGGAACTGTGGACGAACCACCTGGGCAAACCCTACTCGATCCATCAGCAACAGTGGCCCCAATTCGACGAAACCGCCGCGAAGGAGGACGTGATCGAACTGCCCGTGCAGATCAATGGCAAGGTGCGGGACAGGATCACGGTCCCGGCGGAGGCGGGCGAGGACGAGATCAAATCCGCCGCGCTGGCTTCCGAAATCGTCCAGAAATATCTGGAAGGCAGGGAGCCAAAGAAAGTCATCGTTGCGAAGGGGCGGCTGGTGAGTTTGGTGGTGTAACTCAAAAAAGAAGTCCCTGGGAGTCTTGCAACCCTCAGGGACTGTTTCTTAACTCGTCTTTTTGGACACGGATGGTACGGACGACACCGATTTTCACGGAAAGAGCCCTTGAAAAACTGCCCTTTTCCGTCTGATCTGCGAAATCGGTGTACAAAAACGAAAGCGACAATATTAGACCTTTTGCATAAGTATTTGTAGGGCGGGTTTTCAACCCATCCTATATCAATTTTCAGAAGAGCGTCAGGCTAAAAGCCTGACCTATAGGCGAC
>JAGUZU010000104.1 GCA_020060625.1 Anaerolineales bacterium
AGCGCACAGAGAGCACGGAGATTTTTTAAAGGTTTTTCTCTGTGGATTCCGTGATCTCTGTGGTAAAAAAAGGGAACCCCACCAAATACCAAAGAGCCGCTTTTAATTCCTTGAATTTTCAAAAAATGCCGTCAGAGGTTGTCCGGTTTGTAATTGGAGTCCTCTTTCATGCGTTCCATTACGCTCTCATCGACGGTTTCGTTTCCGTATTTGGTCTTGCCGATCGGGCGCAGATGTTTGCCCCATAGTTTGTAAAAGCCTGTCAGGGAGTTGCGCGTGGAACAATCCGGTCGGGCATCGAAGTATTTTACATACCCCATGTCACATTCCAAGCCTACCGGTTTTGCCGCGGCTTTTTTCACCATCCATTGGAAGGCGTAATTCTCCAGGCGATAGGCTCGCTTTTTTCCCTTTTTATCGGGGAAGTAGTCGGCGTTCAAACCTCCGCCCACGTTCGAATGGCAGCCTGCAAACCAGCGCTGCTCGATGGTTTGTCCCTTTGGAGGCGCCGCCGCCGGGTCCCATAAAGTGGCTTCGAAGGGTTTGCGCCACTCGTCAATTGCCAGCGCCTGATAGGCAAATTCAACGCTTGGGCTTAGCTGCACGTTGTGAAAGGCGTACTTTTGGTTGACGGCGCGAGAAAGCGGACCATGGAAAGGCAGCCCCAATGCGCCGACGGTATCCCATACGCCGATGAATTTGATCTTCACCTGACGGGTGGGATGGTTCCGGTTGCGAAATCCCTTTCCCTTACGAAAGACCGGAAAAGCCGGGTCGTTATCCTCCAGCAGGTAATGCTCGTAGGCTTCAGGGATGTAGTACGCATCATCCTTGGTCAACAGCCCGCAGCGATGCAGCATCCCCGCCAGGCTGCGTACTGTGAAGGCTCCGCGGCTGAACCCAAATAAAAAGATTTCATCCCCTTTTTCGTAGTTATGCACCAAGAATCGGTAGCATTGCAGAATATTGTTCGAAAGACCCACCCCAAAGCCCCCGCCGAATAATTTATCGTAAAGACCGAGCCCCGTTCCAACCCCCGTATCATAGTAGACCACTTGCTGTGTTTTGTCTTTGGCGGTCGGTTTGATGGCGCGCGCCATTTTGACCACATTCGTCGGCTCCCGGACCGGCTTGGTGTAGAGGGTTTTCCCTTCCGGGTTGGATGACCGCGTTCTTTCCCGCTCGGCGCTCTTCTTGTCCTTGTCGATAATATCGGGGGTGTCCCAGGTTCCATCGGCGCAGATGATCAAGCGTTTCATGAAGGACTCCTATTTTTTTAACTAGATATCTTGCAAAAGTCGTCTGTAGGTCAGGCTTTCAGCCTGACGCCCTTCTGAAAATTGATATATGGCGGGTTGAAAACCCGCCCTACAAATACTCATGCAAGAGGTCTACTGTATAAGAACATACTAATGTTTTTACGAGCTTTGTCAACAGGTATTGTGAAAATGGTCGAAAAGGCTTTTTTCGCATCTTGGGAGTATGGTGGTCGAGGGTATAATTTTGTTCCATACCATGCCTGCGGGCAGTATGTAGTTTTGAAACTGACCATGATGGTTTACAACTTGTTGGTGAAAGGAATCATAAGACCGATATGCCAAAACTGCGCATCAATGACATTGACTTGTATTACGAATCTGCGGGTGAAGGACAGCCCATCCTGTTTATTCATGGTCTAGGTTCAAGCAATCAGGACTGGGAAAAGCAAACACCGTTTTTTTCCAAACATTTTCAAGCAATAACTTTTGACCTGCGAGGACATGGGCGCTCACAAAAACCGCGTGGACCCTACAGCATGAAACTCTTTGCCAGCGATACCGCCGAATTGATCAAGTCGCTGGGCATTGCCCCGGTTCATGTAGTGGGAATCTCACTGGGCGGGATGATCGCTTTTCAATTGGCGGTGGATCATCCCGGGTTGATAAGGAGTCTTGTGATCGCCAATGCCGGACCCGAGGTCATTGTCCGCACCAGAAAAGATCGTTGGCAGGTGTTCACACGCAAGCTTATTGTCCGCCTGCTGGGAATGCGCAAGATGGGAGAGTTTTTGGGTAAACGATTATTTCCAAAAGAGGAGCAGGCTGACTTGCGGCGGGAGTTTGTCGGGCGCTGGGCAGGGAATGATCCGCGGGCATATCTGGCTTCGATGGACGCAGTTGTCGGCTGGAGTGTGAGCGAGAATTTGAACAGTATTGATGTGCCAACACTTGTGATAACAGCCGACCAGGACTACACACCCATCGCCGCCAAGGAATCTTATGTCTCCAGGATGAAACAGGCGGAGTTGGTTGTAATCGCGGATTCCAGACACGCTCTTCCCGTTGAGCGTCCAATGCAATTCAACGAAGCGGTACTGGCTTTTTTGTCGAAACAGGGAACTTCATGATTTCCCTTTCGATGACGGTTTAAACTGGGATGATGCCTGCCCTGAGTGTAGTGCCAATCGAAGGGTCTTTGACTGGCAGGGCGGGATTGTAATGCAAAACAGGAAAACCCCTCTCTCATCTCCTTAATGGGGAAAGGTTATTTGCCCCTCAAACAAATTTTGCTTTGGAAATTCAACAAATCCATCAACCCAGAAAAGAAACCGAATCTGTACCCTCTCCTTTAGGAGAGGGACAAACGGACATGCCGATTGCTCGTGTTAATCAGGGAGAGATTAATCCTTTACGTCGAGTTTATTTTACAAAGAGAGAATATCCCCTAGTAATAGATATGTATATATTACAAATCTTTCAGCCTCATAACGGCTTTTAATATCTGTATGTGACCCCTTTTGAATAGCATCAGAAATTGCATCCATTCTTTCGCCAGTATATTGGAGGTTAGAGCCGATAACCGACTTGAACGTATCACTTCCAGCTCTGTCTTCAATATAACAAATTAAACGATTGACATAATTATCATCTCCAACCTTGACCTTCTTGCCCTTTCTGTCAATGGCACTGAATCCCCCAGGGTTTGATGGGAACAACTTATCCGCCACATCTTTCAATAATTTCCTGCAAGAATGAACCGCGTTTGACCAGTCTTCTACATTGTCAGATTTTAAATTTTCATATATTGATATGAATTTCTTAACGCTTTCTGGAATTAGCTCCTTTAGTTTGTTATCGACAGTGGTTCTTGTTGATTCAAATATTTCTTGACTAATCCCACTAAATTTTTTCTGAAAATATATGTTTAAGACGTATTTGTAAACCTTTGTGTAAATTTCTTGAAGATTTCCTTGCGCTTTCTCAATGCCTTTTCGCAACCCTACTCTTTCGCCCATATTCCCCGCAGGTGGAAAAACAATTTGGCTAGGATTTGCTGATGAAATTGAAATAGGTTTATCCTCAGCAGCAGACAATTGTAGTTTTGCTGCTTCAATGTATGCTTCTGTAGAAGCGCAACTTGAACTCCACGTAGATAAGACTTCTACATTTTCAGTATCTAAAGTAAGCCTTGCCAGCCTTGTAGCCTTCAGGCAGATATTTGAAAGCGGAATTTCAGATAATTCTATGTTTTTTAATATATCTTCAGCAAGGTGTAATGCCTCGGTATGCCTATCTGTTGGATTCATATTTTCCTCAATCCACCGTCAGCGTCTTGGACAAATTCCTCGGGAAATCGGGATCGAACCCGCGCATCACGCTCATGTGATACGAAAGCAATTGCAACGGCAACACACCCAGCAACGCTGCGATCTGCGGGTCAGACTTGGGAAGCACGATCAGGTCATCGCCGTTGGCGCGCAGGCGGGCGTCCTCTTCGCCGATGACAATCGTCCTCGCGCCGCGCACTTTCACTTCGTTGATGCCGCTGATGATGAGCGGAACCGCGCTGCCATCCGACACGAAGATGATGGGGAAGCCCTTGCTCACCGCAGAGAGCGGTCCGTGTTTGAACTCGGTCGAGAGCATCCCTTCGCAGTGGGCATAAGTGATCTCCTTCAACTTCAACGCGCCTTCGAGCGCGATAGGGTACGTCGCGCCATAGCCGAGGCAGTACATGTCATTCCAGTCGTTGATGTCTTTTGCGATGGCTTCCACCTGCGGCGCGACCATCTCAAGGGTCTTGTTCATCAAGTCGGGGATGATGTCCAGTTCGCGCGTGTCGAGTCCTGCCATCTTGTAAGCCAGATACAAAAACGTCACGACCTGGTTGGTAAAGGTCTTCGTGGCAGGGACGCTGATCTCGTATCCGCAGCACAAGGGCAGGGAGAACGAGGTCGCTTTCGTCAACGTCGAGCCGACTACGTTTGCCAATCCAAAACATGCCATGCCGCGCGCCTCCGCCGCTTCCAGCGCGTTTAGCACGTCTTTGGTTTCGCCCGACTGGCTGACGAAAATCCCCACGTCCTCATGATTGACCGTCGGCGCATATTGCGGGACGAACTGTGGCGCCAGCACGGGGATCACGGCGCGCCCCGCCAGTTGCGCGAAGTACACCGCGCCCACCGACGCGGCGTGATAACTCGTTCCGCATCCGATGAAATATAGATGACGCGCCTGCTTCATCTTCTCGACCAACACGTCCACTTCTTTGTTCCCATTCAATACATGGGATAACTCACGCGCAACCTGACTCTGCTCGTGGATCTCCTTCAACATGAAATGCGGATACCCGCCCTTCTGCACCGCATCCATCGACTCCGTAACTGTTTCCTGTTTTCTGTCAATGAGTTTTCCATCCTTGACCGAGCGCACCTCGACCTTGTCCGCCCAGAGTGTGACGATCTCCCCATCCTGCGGACGGATGACTTCGCGTGTCAGCGGCAGGATCGAAGGCAGGTCAGACGAAACACAGGTGAAGCCTTCGCCCAGTCCCACCACCATACCTGACCCTTTTTTGAAGGCGTAGAGTTTATCGTCATTCGCGCGCCCGATGACAAAAGCATAATCGCCTTCGAGATCGCCGTAGGCGAGTCGAATGGCATCAATGAATTCATAGCCGCGATTGATATATCTCTCCACCGCATGCACGCATGTCTCCCCGTCATTCTGCGAACGGACGGTCATGCCCTCGGCGATGAACTGCTCCCGCAGCTCGACGTTATTCACCACATTCCCATTGTGCGCGCCGACCATGTCGCCATCTGAGTCAATGTGCGGCTGGCTGTTGACCTGCGACGGCTCCCCGAACGTCGCCCAGCGAAGTTGAGTGATGCCGCGCTGTCCGCGCATCTCGGCGATATTATATTTCGCCGCCACCGCATCCACCTTGCCGACATCTTTGCGTAAGTCAATGTTTCCATTGTTCAACGTCGCCGCGCCGACTGAGTCATATCCGCGATAGGTAAGGCGTTCCGCCGCCTCGATCAAAATCGGACCCAGCGCTTCCTCTTTATTTGTTACATAGCCGAAAATTCCGCACATGGAACGGTTTCTCCTGTTCGAAAATGATGTGCTCGAATTATATCGCCGATGGGAAACTTCCAACTTCCGCATAAAAAATCACCCCGAAAGGCTTTCCTTCGGGGTGATTGCTATTTAAGATCAGGGTCGGTTGCCGTTGCCCCCGCGCCCGTTCCCGCCAGACCATAACGGCTGACCAATTTCACTGCGGAAGGTATACGTCATGCCAGTCGCATCCATCGTGACCGAGATCGCGCTGTTCACGCCCTGGTCGCCCATGAACATCAGCGCCGTCACACCTTCGCCAACCTGCGGCGCAAATCCAAGCGACTGACTGTAACGCGGATTGCCGGTGTCCACATACAAGGCTTGCCCATCATCGGCGGTGATGCCGATCCCCATTCCATCATACGAACTGACGACGCCATGGACGGTGACAGCTCCCGCGATATTTGCCTGTGGGACTCCAACCCCGCCTCCCGCCTGACCTTGAGCGGATTGCCCACCCTGACCGTTCGTTCCGCCGTAACCATTGCCATTCGCGCCTTGTTCGTTTGTACCCTGATAGCCGCTGCCGTCCGCGTAGCCTGCATCCGCAGACGGATCTGCCATTAGCGGATTAATTTGAACCATTTCGTCTCCGTTTCCGTAGCCCGTATCCACAGATGGGTCTACCGCAGGGGCAGCCGACGCCACCGGATTGGAGGCAAAAGCCGTGTACGCGCTGGCGCCGATGGCGATCACAATCACCGCTGAGAGGACGCCGATCAGAATGTTTTTGATTGTTTTGAACATAAGGGTCTCCTTGTGTGTCTGTCACTCTGAGCGAAGCGGGGAAGTCCGCCGTTTTCAGAAATGACCCTTGTTTCGATCACGATGCTGTGATGATAGGATTTCAATGTAAAGAGACCGTAAAGAGCGGTTCAAGATATTGAAACGATTTTCCGCCGCTGCGGCGTATGAGATGAGTTAAAAAGAAAAACGCCCACAGCGGAGAATCCGCTTTGGGTGGAGAAGCAAGTCATCGTCCCGTTTGAAGCGAAGGGACTGGCAGGCGCGGGAGACCCATCCGAATCCTGTTCCGCCGCCGGGGGCGAAGTCAACCGGACGGGTCCCCGATCTACGTTCGATTTACTGCACCAGTTCCACTGTTGGCGGAACGAAAGCTTTGAACTGCTCTTCCGCTTCATATTGGATGACGATGTCGGCTGCGCCAATCAGGTCCACCGTATAGCCGATGATTTGTGTGTGATACGCATCGCTGGACATGATTCCGTTCAACTGGATATCCGAGGCGGGCGCAAAGACCGTCCCGACCAGGTGGGAATCCATGTTGCCGTTCAGGATGATGCCGTCTTCGTTGTCCATTGGCATGTAGATCAGCAAGCCTGCGAAGGGTCCCGAAGTGGGCGCGGACAGGTTGATGCTGGCGCCGCCATCCCAGTGGATATTCCCATCCACCATGTAGATGACTACGTCGTGTCCCGTCAATGTGTCGTTTGCGTTGATCATGAACATCGCGTTGATGCAATAGACTCCGGGGCTTAGGGTGGTCACGCCTTTTGGCGGAAACGATTGATTGCTTTCGTAGTAGCCGGGCGAAAGCACGCTGCCGTTCTGGACGACAGGCTCCGTGCAGAGCGGGGTGGGCGGCAGGCTGAGCGGGGGATAGTCAACCGGATCCACGCCGGTGTTGATGACGCTGGCGGGGTCGATGGACCCGTTCATGAATAATCCGCCGACCACATTCACGCCGCCGTCCGGCGCGTGGATCATGCTGTTGCCGAGCTGTTCGAAGGCATAGTTGTCGTTTGAATTGTCGAACAAGCCGCCGCCGTACACCCACAGGTCGTTATTGCCGTGTGATTGCATTGCGCCCCGCCCGTTGGGTTTGAGCGCCACAACGGCGTTGCCGAACATCATGTAGTCGTACGTCGGCGGGCGGACGCGAGAGACCGCCGCCACGCGGTTGTTGATTTCCTTCAAACCCACCACCGCGCCAAAATGCGCCTGGATGCTGGATTCAATAACCACCTGGATGCACTCGTCGTCGCCCGTGTAGGGTCCGCTGACGGGCGGATAATGCACCAGCACCGTATGTTCCGCATCGTCTGAGAAGCCGTTTTGCGCGGCAACCAGCAGGGCGGCGG
>JAGUZU010000028.1 GCA_020060625.1 Anaerolineales bacterium
ATTTCCGCGGCGGTGAACAGCCCCAACCCAATGATGGATTTTCCAACCAGGTAGGCGATCAAAACGATGGTGATACTGCCGTTGAAAAAGAACGCGCCGGCGATGATGAGCGTGGTCAGGATGGCTTGCGCGAGGTTGATCGTCCCCTGCAATTTGATGCGATCCGTAACCTGCAACACACCCGTGGACGTTTCGGTGTTGAAATTCACCAGCAAGCCGAGCGCAAAGACCGTGAACATCCATGCGGCGTTTGGCGTTTTGGCGAGATATGCCTCCGCCAGATGCGCGGTGAACACGACCACGAGGAACGCAAAAAGCGACACAAGACCTTCGGTCAACGACGCGGCTTTGACCACGGCGGAGGCTTTGTCCTTTTCGCCGCGTTCGAGATATTCCCCGCCGTAACGCACCACCAACTCGCTCATGCGGAACGAGAACAGGCTGTTGACCGTCGAGGCGAACGCCATCACCACGCCGATCAAACCAAATCCCGCAGGACCGAGCAGGCGCGTTGCCATCACGCCTTGCAGGACGCTTAATCCCAGCGCGAGGGTGTTGTTGCTGAACAAGGATCCGCTGGAACGGAGAATTTTCAGGAAGAGGGGATCGTTTTTGAATTTAGATAATAAAGACATTGGAGATATTGTACACAAGAAACAAAAACCGCAGAGACGCAGAGAACGCGGAGAAAAACTCCGTGAACTCCGCGCCTCTGCGGTGAATAACCACAAGTTCTTACGGCGTCAGAACTTCCTTCGCCCACTCGCGTTCTTCGTTGTACCATTGGATAAGATTGTACAGCCCCTCCCGCAAATTGACCTGCGGATTCCAACCCAGCATCTCGCGCGCCTTGGATACATCCGCCTGATTGGTGAACATGTCCGCAAGGTTGGGCGGACCGTATTGAACAGTCGCCCGTTTGCCTGTCAGTTCCTCGATCATTTCCACCAGTTCGTTGATGGTGATGACTTCATGCCCGCCAAGGTTGACAATCTCATACCCGACGGGTTTCAACGCCGCAATCGTGCCGCGCGCGATGTCATCCACGTAGGTGAAACCGCGCGACTGCTTCCCGTCCCCATTGATGCGCACGGGCTGACCTTCGGTGATCCACTGCACGAAGCGGAACATGGCAAGGTCGGGTCGTCCCGCAGGACCGTAGACTGTGAAGTAACGCAGGACTGTCACGTCAATATCGTAAAGATGATGGTAGGAATGCGCCAGCGCCTCCGCCCCCTTTTTGCTTGCCGCATACGGCTGCATCGGTTCGCTGCTGGACGCCGTTTCGGGCGTCGGGTAGGGCGGATTCTCGCCATAGATGCTCGAGGTGGAGGCAAGGATGAATTTTTTACATCCATACTGGCGGCAGACTTCCAGCATGTTCAACGTCCCCATCACGTTGGATTGAACGAACGCCCAGGGGTCTTCCACGCTGTAACGCACGCCCGCCCGCGCTGCAAGGTTGATCACGCCATCGAATTTACGATTGATGATTGCCGATTTCCGATCGAGGATTTCGCGGTTTGAAATATCGTCGCGCACAAATTCAAAATTCTCGAACGCCTGCAGCCTTTTAAGGCGATATTCTTTCATGCGCGGATCGTAGGCGTCGTTCATGTTATCAATGCCGACGACAGTATGTCCCTGCTCGATCAGCATCTCCGAAGTTCGCGCGCCGATGAATCCCGCCGCGCCTGTTACCAGATAATGTGCCATATCATCCTTTCATGTCATTGCGAGGGCGGCGCGCTTCCGCCCGAAGCAATCTCCTGTAATGTGGGGATTGCTTCGGGTTGTGGTTTCGATACGAGCGAGAAAAGCGCCCGCTCTACTCAACCGCCAGCCTCGCAATGACATTCATAGTCTCTCGACCTTCTCGCTATTCTTCCCGAGTTTCCCCGTTGCATTCCGTGAATCGAAGACAAACTGCGCCGCTTCGATGATCGCCTGGTAATCATAGTCTTTATGATTGGTGACGATCACCACCGCATCCGCCTCCTTCACGGACTTCATCACGTCCTTCACGCTGTCCATGTGCCAGCCGTCATATTCGTGATGGATATGCGGAATATACGGATCATGGTACTCCACATCCCCGCCCTTCTTTTTCAAAAGACCGATCACATCCAGCGCGGGCGATTCGCGCACATCGTCAATATCGGGTTTGTACGCCGCGCCAAGCACAAGAATCTTCGAACCTTTGACCGTTTTGCCGCGGTCGTTCATCGCCTCCATCACCCGGCTGACGACATAACGCGGCATGTTGGTGTTGATCTCCGAAGCCAGTTCGATGAAACGCGCATTGTAATTCAGGGAACGCATCTTCCACGAAAGATACAACGGATCGATGGGAATGCAGTGACCGCCCAGCCCCGGTCCCGGTGTGAACTTCATGAAGCCGAACGGCTTGGTTGCGGCGGCATCGATCACCTCCCATACATCCACGCCCAACTGCTCGCACATGATCGCCAGTTCATTCACCAGCCCGATATTGATCATGCGGAAGGTGTTCTCCAGCAGTTTCGACATCTCCGCCGCTTCTGCCGTGGAAACATGATGCACAATTTGAATCGCGCCTTCATACCACGCGGTTGCGACTTCGCCGCACGCTTCAGTAATTCCGCCCATCACTTTGGGAGTGTTGATCGTGGTGTAATCCTCGCGCCCGGGATCCACCCGTTCCGGCGAAAAGGCAAGAAACCAGTCCTCGCCCACCGTCAGGTTATGTTCCGTTCCCAGTTTTGGCAGGAGCAGTTCGCGGGTCGTGCCGGGATACGTCGTGGATTCCAGCACCACCACCATACCCTTGTGCATGTACTTGCTCAACTCCTCCATCGCCGAAATGATGAACGACATATCCGGGTCGCCCGTCTTGCGGAGAGGCGTCGGCACGCAAATGCTGACCGCGTCCATATCCTTCAACACGGAGAAATCCATTGTGGCGGTAAATTTTCCATCCTTGAGCAATTTCGCCACCGCTTCCGACTTCACATCCGGGATGTAGGACTCCCCTCTGGCAAGCGCCTCGATCTTACGTTGATCCGGGTCCACACCAGTGACGTGGAACCCCGCCTCGCCAAACACCACCGCCAGCGGCAGCCCAACATAGCCCAAGCCGAGAATGGCGACTTTGGCGTTCTTATCTTTCAAATTCTTAATGAGTGTATCTTTCGTTGACATGGTTTCCTTCATTTTTGATGTCATTGCGAGGGCGCACTTGCTCTTCGCCCGAAGCGTCGCGTGGCGCCGTGGCGACACAATCCCAAATTTTCAGGAGATCGCTTCGTCGCTGCGCTCCTCGCAACGACATGATAATCAAAACAAACTCAATTGCTCCGGCTTCTCGGATTTTTGCGAAACCGGCTTCTTCCTTTCGACAACTTTTCTTCCCAGCGCCTTGCGCGCTTCATTCAACTGATCCGGCAGGTTGGCAAAATCCGCCAGAATGGACGGCTTCAACGCGGGCTGATGCAAAGCCGCAGCAGGATGGAACATCGGAATGACAAACCGCTCCCCGACCTTCCGCATTTGCCCATGCACTGCGCTGATCTTCACGCCGGGGGTGAACTTACCCATCGAAATACGTCCCAGCGTCACAATGATACTCGGATTGATCGCTTTTATCTGCGCCTCGAGATGGACGTCACATGCCGCCAGTTCATCGGGGAGCGGGTCACGGTTCCCCGGCGGGCGGCACTTAACCACGTTCGCAATGAACACCTCCGCGCGAGTCACGCCCGCCTGCGCCAGCAACTGATCCAAAAACTTCCCCGCCGCCCCCACGAACGGACGTCCCTGCTCGTTTTCGTGAAACCCCGGACCTTCCCCAATGAACATGATCTCCGCATCCGCCGGACCTTCGCCCGGCACGGCTTTCTTGCGCGACTCATGCAAGGCGCAATTCGCACAAACGGAAACCTTTTTTGCAATCCGGGCAAGCGTCTCTTCGGCAGACATTTATCCTCCAGGCAGGTGATCCAGGTCATCCAGCGACATCAGGATGGCATCCTCACCGTTGTCCTTGTAATACTCTTTGCGGCGTCCTTCTTCCACAAAACCGAACTTGCGATACATGGCGCGCGCAACCTCATTCCCTTCCCGCACTTCCAAAAACGATTTTCTCGCGCCTTCCGCCTTCGCCAAATGCAGCGCGCGCAAAAGCAAATCCCTGCCAATGCCGCGTCCTCGAAAGTCGGGGTGCGTTGCAATCGTGGCAACGTGAAGTTCATCCACGATCAGCCAGCCGACCAGCATCGCAATCACTTTTCCATCCAAATCGGCAACCCAGCATCGCGAAGCGGGGTTGTCCGTCAATTCAAACCGAAAGGAACGCGCGGGCCATGGCAAACTGAACGAAACCTGGTCAATGGCAATCACCTGCTCCAAATCGTCCAGAGTCATGCGTCGAATCACATACTTCATTCAATCGGCGTTCCTGCCACATGCAAATAGATGGGCGCAAGCGCCGCCGCATCATCCACTTGATTCTTCTGCCAGCGCGCCCACGCCAGTTCCGCCAGCGCCGCCGGGTTTCGCACACAATGGGCGGGAGACGCAAGCAAGACTTTCTTATGTTTGGAAAACTTCTTCCGTTCCTCGGATGTCAACTCGCCTGCCACGATGGTTGGACTTTGGATCTCATCCAGCAACTCATCCACCGTCCCGCTTCGCACCGGACCTTCCGCCTGCCACTCTTTTCTCTGACTTTGATACACGCCGAAAGCGACTCGCGTCCGCCCGGCTTGCAGCACCGCGATCAACGGCTGTTTCGCCGGAGGCTGCGCCGCCGCGATGACATCCAGTGTGGGTATGCCGATCAGCGGCAAATGACGGGCAAGCGCGATCCCCTTCGCCAAAGACAGCCCGACTCTCAAACTCGTGAACGAGCCGGGACCAATCGCAACGCCCACAGCGTGGACCATGTCCATCGTCGCGTCGCAGCGACTCAAAAGTCCGGAAAGAGCCGGGGCAAGTTCTGTGGTGTGATGCTGGCGGGTCGTCCAGGTCATCATGCCCAGCGCCTTGTCTCCATCATACAACGCCAGCCCAACCTGCGCGGTGGAAGTATCTACAGCAAGAAGCATCAGGAGCCTCCCACAATGGACTGCCGGATGCCGTCCAGTAATCCGTCGTAGCGTATGCCGCGCGCGTGGAATTTCATCTGACGGGTTTCGTCCTCGATGTGCTCAAAGCCAATCCACAAATGTTCGCTGGGAATCAGGTCGTCCAATCGTTCGGGCCATTCGACGACAAGCGCGCCCTCGGCGAGCATCGAGTCGAGGTCGAGTTCCTCAGCCTCCGGCGCGGAATCGAGGCGATAGCCGTCGAGGTGGAACATCCGCCCGCCATCCGCGCGGCGATACATGTTGACGAGAATGAACGTCGGGCTGGAAACGGTATCCAACGAGCCCCACCCTTGGGCAAGTCCCTGCGTGAACGTGGTTTTGCCCGCCCCCAAATTGCCCTGCAAACAGATCACATCCCCCGCCTGCAACATACCGCCCAGGCGCGCGCCGATGCGCCGCGTCTGCTCGGCGCTTCGGCTGAAAAATTCCAACATGTGGGCATCCAATATGGACATGGCGTGAGAATTATACCTTTCGCCTACCCCCCGCTTTTTTCCTTCGGCTTTCCAGGGAGCATGTCCGTAATGCGCCTCCCAATTTTTTGTGGAATGTCATTAATATCCTTGGGCATGATCCTTTCCATGAACCTGCCGCGCCAGTTTTGCAGGATGGCTTCCAAGTACAGCTTCTCCAGCGATCTAACCTGTTCTTCGATGGAATACTTTCCGCTCAACAACGCGGAATGTTCCCCGAACCGCGCCAGTTTTTCACGGTCTGCCAGAAGCGCGGAAAGCGTATCGGCAAAGACCTTTACATCCAATGGAACCATGTACCCGTTCAAATCGTTTTCGATCATGCCTTCGAACGCTTCATCCTCCACCGCCAGGATCGGCAAACCGGATGCAATCGCTTCGATGACGGAAATCGGATGCACCTCGGTCGTGGAGGCGGAAAGAAACACATCCGCATCGTGGAAGACATCTGGCAGGTCGGCGCGATTCACCATGCCCAGAAAATGGATTCGGTCTTTGACCTTCGTCCCCGCCACTTTGGCTTCGAGACCCTTGCGCGCGCTCCCGTCTCCCGCGAAGACAAGCCGCGCATCCGGATATTTTTCGGAAAGCATGACGAACGCATCCACCAAAAAGTCGAGACGTTTCTCCGGGTCCATGCGTCCCACGGTGAGGAGGATCGGCGCCTCAGGACCTACCCCAAGCCTGCTTCTCAAACTCCCGGGCTTTTTCGCCGCCTTGAACGTGCTCAGATCGATCCCGTTGGGAATGACCCGAATCGGCTTGCGGACTTTCTGCTCCAGCAGCAGGCGGTGGAACTTCGGCGAAGGCACCACGATCTGGTCGCCCAAATTCGTGGATGCCGCGCTAAACCAGCGCGCCGCGTATTTGATCACGCGCGTCCCGCCGATGAACTTGATGTAATGCGTGTAATCCGTGATGGACGTATGATAGGTGTAGATCAGCGGCAGGCGTTTGGTGGAGGCGGTCAGGTATGCCAGCAGCCCGGCGCTCAACGGACTGTGCGCGTGCAGCACGTCGAAATGCTTGCGCGTGAGCGACCAGGTGGTACGCGGCGTGCCAAGAACTGCCACATAGATCGGCGGATTGTTCAAATATTTCAGCGAGGGTACGCGCACGATATTTTTCTGGTCATCCTTATAGCCGGGGAAACGAGGCGCAAACACGGTCACCTGATGCCCACGCCGCTGGAGCCAGTCCGAGATCAGTTGCAGTGAAACAGACACGCCGTTCACCTGCGGCGCGTACGTGTCCGTAAAAATCCCAATGCGCAGGGAGCCGACGGGCAGTTCCTGCTCTGTTATTTGTTGCGATTCCATGAAATCTCCTGAAAGACCTTGAAGGTCTTGAATATCCTTCGGCAAGCTCAGGGCAAGCCTTTAGGGTCTTTGTTGGTTGCTCTTTCCTGCTGTGTCAAATTGACCTTCATCCGCTTTGCCAGTTCGCGGCGCGTTAACATCACGCGATGACCGCAGCCTTTACATTCCAAACCGATATCCGCGCCGAGGCGGACAACCGTCCACTCATACGAGCCGCAGGGATGCGGTTTTCGCAAACGCAGGTGATCGTTCATTTGCAGGTCTGGAAGCATGGGTGGGATTATACCTTTGTGGACGATAGACGATAGACCATTGACCATGGTTTTTTCTATCGTCCATGGTCTGTTGTCCATCGTCCGTATGGGAAATATTTCCCAGCCGCCATGAAGCAGACCTACAAGTTTTTAAAGAACCCGGAGGTCTACTGTATAATCCCGCCATGACTGACTATAAATTCTTCCACCCCACCGAAGTCCGCTACGGGGATTTGGACCCGCAGGGACATGTCAACAACGCGAAATACCTGACATACTTCGAGCAGGCGCGTGTCTACTACTTCATGAAACTTGGCTTGTTCAGCAAGGACCAGTCCTTTATGGAAATCGGAGTCATCGTCGCGGACATCCACATCACTTACCATGCCCCCACCCATTACGGCGACAGGATCAAAGTCGGCGCGCGGACAGCGAAGATCGGGAACAAATCCGTGACGGTTGAGCAATGCGTGATGAATGCCGACACGGGCAAGATCATGGCAAGCGGCGAAGTGATCCTGGTCACATTCGATTACGAAGGCATGAAAACCATCCCTGTGCCGGATGATTGGAAAAAGAAGATGTCGGAGTTTGAAGCGTTATAGAGTTGAAGGTTCAAAGTTGAAGGTTGCAAGTTAAGACCTTAAACCAACCTGCAACCTGTTAACTTTAAACTTGTAACCGAAAGGCATTTCATGTCCCTCCCAAAAATTGACGAACAATATTTCACCACATTCCTCGTTGACCTGCTCAACATCCCCTCGCCGACGGGCTTTGCCAGCGCGGCGATTGACTTCGTTGAAAAAGAACTGTCCAAGTACAAACAACTTGAATTAAGCCGAACCCGTAAAGGGGCGTTAGTTGCAAAGTGGGGAGTGGAAAGTGATTTACCTCCCGCTGCATTGACCGCGCATGTGGATACTCTTGGCGCGGTGGTGAAAGAAATCAAAGGCAATGGACGTTTGCGCCTTAGCCGCATTGGCGGGATTCAGTGGCATACGATTGAGACCGAAGGCGTGTGGGTCTTCACCTCCAAAAGCGGAAAGATTCGCGGCTCGGTTCTGATCGAAGAGGCGTCCGGCCACATCCACAGCGGACCCGACCTGCCGCGTGACGACAAGCATTTGGAAGTCCGCCTGGATGCGCGTACAACTTCGGCAAAAGAAACCCGCGCGCTTGGAATCAACATCGGCGACTGCGTGGCGTTCGATACGCGCACCGAAGTGACCCAGGGTGGATTCATCCGCTCGCGCTTCCTCGACGACAAGGCTTGTGTGGCAAATCTCGTCGCGGCGATCAGGTCGATGGTGGAATCAGGTCAAAGTCCGGTGCGAAGCGTGTACTTCCTCATCTCAAATTATGAAGAGGTCGGTCACGGCGCGGCGGCGGGCATCCCCGACGAAGTCGCGGAGTTGGTCACGGTGGATATGGCAGTCGTCGGCGAGGGTCAGGAGTCGGATGAGTTCCATGCCACGCTTTGCATCAAGGATAGCGGCGGTCCGTATCACGAAGGTTTGAATAAAAAATTGCGCACCATTGCCGAGAAGCATGGCATTCCCTATAAAACAGATGTCTATCCATTTTACGGCTCGGACGGCGAAGCGTTCTGGCGAGCGGGCGGCGATGTGGCGGTGTCGCTCATCGGTCCCGGCATCGACGCTTCGCACAATTACGAGCGCGCCCATATAGACGGGTTGAATGCGACGACGAATTGGATCATGGCATATTTGTTGGAAAAGTAAGGGATTCGCATTTCATGTTATCTTGAAAGCATATCGTTTCAGGATTTCGACATGACCCTTGACTCCATCGAAGCAAAAATCGGCTCGCTCGCCCCAGACTTCAAACTGCCCGCCACCAATGGGCAGGAAATTTCGCTGACGGATTTCCGCGGCAAACAGAACGTGATCGTGTTCTTCATCCGCGAAACGACCTGCCCGCAGTGCCGCACGCACGTGGCGCATCTCGGGCGGATGTACAGCCAGTTCCGTGAGGCTGGCACGGAGGTTATTGTGATTTTGGGCGAGGGACCGGAAAAAGCCCGCCAATATGCGGAGGAAATCGGTCTGCCCTTCCCCATCCTCTGCGACCCGGACCGCGCCGTGTATCACCTCTATGAGTTGGAAAAATATTTCCTGCTCTTCCAACGCACCGCATCGCTCGTGGTGGATAAAGACGGCGTCGTCCGTTATTTGAAGCGCACCACCGTACCAAACATCTGGCTGCAGGAAAGCCGCGAGTTATACGGATTTATACTGAGCCTGGAAGAAAGACAAAGGAAGTAACGGCATAAATGCAAAAAGCCCCGCGTACGCGGGGCTTTTTGCATTCGTTTAGCTGCTTACATGCCAAGCGATTGGATGATCGCGTCACCGTAGAACCAGCCGCCCAGGGCGATTACACAGCAGCAACAAAGCAAAACAGCAACGACGACGCCGATAATCAAACCCGTATTGCTCTTTTTGGGCTGTTCTTCGGGGGTAACAGGCATTTCAGACATGATTTCTTCTCCTTTTGATGGATCAAACTGGCAAAGCGATAATGCGCGTATTATAAACTAGAAGGGCTGGGTTCACACACGTTAAACCCGTCGGGCGATCTGCGGCTTGTCTGTGCGGCGCCACCACCACCAAATGAGAAGGGCGAGCAGAATGACCAGCATCGTTCCCATGACGATGGGGAGCATGACCGCCAGCACAGACGAGAAGAAAGCGACAATATCCTCTGCGATGGAGACGGGGGTATTGGCTGTGCCGCCTGTCGTGGCGGTGACGGCGGGGCGCACCGCCGCGGCTTTGACCGTATGCACGCTCCCTGCCACAAGCAGACCGCACGCAAGCGCCAGCACGGGGCTGATATCGGTAATGACATTGGCGCTGGCGGCGAATGCCACCGCTCCCGCCGCCGGGCGGACGACGGTTTGAATGATGTCGTTGATGTGGTTGACGGCGGGGACTTTATCCGCGATCATTTCGATGATGACGAGTACGCCAAGCAGGATGAGTATCCAGGGGTTGGCAAGCAGGTCGAAGGGTTGATTGAGGGTGAGGGAATCGGGGAAGTAATGCGCGATGGAGCCGACCACCAAAAGCGGGATGTAGGCGTTGAGTCCCGCGCTGGCGGAAAGTCCAAACGCGGAGAAGATATTGAGCAAGAGTTCCATGTTTCTCCATTTCTCCTGTCGTTGCGGACAGCGCCTTGCGCCGCTCGCAACGACATCATTGATTATCCTGTCAGCCCGGGAAAGCCGCTCCACGTGCCGGTGAATTGCAGTCGGAGGAGGTCGATGCCCAGGACGAGGAGCAGGGCTAACGTCAAGCCGGAGGCGAAAGCCAGCCAGAGTTGGCGGGGATGGTCGAAGGCGTTGTCCTGTTTCATGATGATGATCCAGAGAATCATGAAGACCGTCACGAGCAGGGACAACGTTCCAAGCGCGCTGATGTATGCGATGGGATAGAGGACGATGGGGCTGTCGGTGAGAATGAGCAGGTTGACGACGGCGATGATCGCAACAAGGATGCCAAGCGATTTCCATTCGAGGGCGGGGCGGTTATCGAGTTCGCGCCAGATGGTTTGGTTGACGACGGGGAAGAGGACTGCCGCGAGGGCAATGCCCATGCCGCTTCCAGTAAAGAGGCGCAAGACGTTATTCGGCGTGTAGAGATTGGGGATGTGGTCGAGCGCGCCCGCCGAGGTTTGTTTGAGCAGATACACGTAGGAGTTCGTTCCATCGATGCCGAAAGCGAGGAAAAACGCGATGAGGACTGCGATCAATCCGCGCGATGGGAGTTTGCTGCGCCTGCCGCTCACAATGGCTTGGAACGCCAGTGTAATTCCCGCCGCATAAAATTCACCCGTGCAACGCGCACATAATGGAAGCTGGCGGTCATCAATGTGGAAGGAACGTTCGTCGATGCGGTGGCACACGGCGTAACCGATGGCGTCCAGTTTACCGAGCGCGCCTTCGGGCGCGATGATGAACCAGGCGGCAACGGCGGCAAGCGCGGCAATGGGAACCAGCCATGAAATAATGGCTTCGAATTTCGATGATATGGTTTTTATCTGTGTTTGCATCGTTCACATTATATGGGGGATGAGATTGATTTGCAAGAAACGGTTTTTTTGGACAAGTACGCGACGAATGGGTTATCATAAGAAGGTAGTTCAAACAGAGGAGTAGTACGATGAAACGAATTGGAATTCTTACAGGCGGGGGCGACGCTCCCGGCTTGAATGCGGTCATCCGCGCGGCGGTGAAGACCGCGCTCAATGAATATGATTGTGAAGCGCTGGGCATCAAAAACGGATATGACGGCTTTCTGGATGAGGACGGCATCATCCCCTTGGGAAGGAGCGAAGTGCGCGGCATTCTGCCCCGCGGCGGGACGATCCTTGGCGCGGCGAATCGCGGCAACCCGTATGCGCGCAAGGTCATTCGAGACGGGAAAGAAGTCACCATTGACGTTTCGGATGAGATCGTAAAGGGAATCGAAAAACTAAAAATGGACGCCCTGCTCGTGCTGGGCGGGGATGGGACGCTTCACATTGCGCATGAACTCGCCCAGAAGGGCGTGCCGGTCATCGGCGTTCCCAAGACAATTGACAATGACATCGGCGGAACGGAGATCACCTTTGGTTTCGATACAGCGCTTAATATTGCCACCGAAGCGATAGACCGTCTCCACACAACGGCGGAATCGCATCACCGCGCGATGGTGATCGAGTTGATGGGACGCGATGCGGGCTTCATTGCCTTGAACGCGGGCGTCTCCGGCGGAGCGGACGTTATCCTGATTCCCGAAATTCCGTTTAAATTCGAAAGCATCATGGCAAAGATACGCCAGCGCGCCGAGCGGGGACGCAAATTCAGCATTCTGGCAGTTTCAGAAGGCGCGAAGATGCAGGGCGGAAAACAGGTCTTCTCCCGAAAAGGGGATGAGATCTACGTGCCTCGCCTAGGGGGAATCGGTCAGGTTGTGGCGGAACACATCGAAAAGGAAGGATACGAATCGCGCGTGACCGTGCTTGGTCACCTCCAGCGGGGCGGGACCCCCACCGCATTCGACCGCTGGCTCGCCACGCGCTACGGCGCGGCAGCGGTCCGCCTGGCGGCGCGCGGCGGATTCGACCGCATGGTTGCCCTGCAATGCGGCGAGATCACGGATATTTCGCTGGAGGAGGCAACCGCCGCACCGAAACGGGTGAATACAAACGGCGATGCAGTCGTCACTGCGCGGAATGTCGGCATTTCGTTTGGGGACGAGTAGGAAACAATCCGCAGATTAGACGGATTCCTTATAATAAAAAGAAGGTTGAGGATAAATCCTCAACCTTTGATTACCTTACACTTTAAATTGGGACACGGATTTTTTTTGAAAAATAGCCCGAATTTCACTACCGTACAAATGCCGAAAGGCAACCGCCAAGCCGCTAAGAACGCCAAGAAAAACAGCCAAACGCCTTGAATCTTGGCGATCGTGGCGTTTGTCGCATGGCGACACTTGGCGGTTAAAAAATGAAAAATATACGGTAGAGAAGCCCGAAAAAGAACTTCAAATCCGTGTCTTCCGCCCTCGTCCGCGTCCTGATTTTAAGAGTGTAAGGCAATCAACCTCAACCTTCAAACCTTCAACTTTCAACCTGAAAACTTGCCAACTACTTATCGAACACGAACTGACCGTTCTTATAGAACAACTCGCCGTCCACAAGGATTTCAGAATCCGTGCGCATGTCGCAGATCATGTCCCAGTGGATGGAACTCTTGTTTTTCGAACCAGTTTCCGGGTAGCCTGCGCCGAGCGCCATGTGGAACGAGCCGCCGATCTTCTCGTCGAACAAAATGTTGCCCGTGAATTGTTGAATGTCGAAATTCGTCCCGATGGCAAACTCGCCGAGGAAGCGCGAACCGGCATCGCTTTCGAGCGTCTTGATCAGGAATTCCTGATTTTTCTCCGCCTTGGCAACTTCCACGCGCCCGTTCGAGAAGGTCAACTCCGCGCCTTCCACGCTCGTGCCGCCATAATTGGCGGGATAGGTAAACTTCACCCAGCCGTTGACCGAATCTTCGACGGGTCCCGTGTAGATTTCGCCGTCGGGCATGTTATATGTGCCGAAGGAATTCATGAACGTGCGCCCCTTGACCGAGAGCGTCAGATCCACATTCGGACCACGCAGGATGACCTGACTCTTGCCCCTCATGAAATCCACAGCCGACTGCTGACCGTCCTTCACGCTTTGCCAGAACGCGATTGGGTCATCCTCGCCCGCATGGACCGCGCCGAAAACAAAATCTTCGTATTCTTTCAGACTCATGCTGGCATCCTGCGCGTACGCCTCGGTGGGATAAAGAGTCGTCACCCACTTGAACGTCCCTTCCGCGCCGCGGCGGAACTGCGCCTCGGTAATGGACGAAATCGCCCTGTTGCGCCGCTGAAGCTTGGACGGGTCTATGTTGGTTGTGCCTTTCGTGTTCGTGGCAGAATGAACCCGGATGCGCCCCTCGAATTGGTCATAAACCAATTTATAGAAAGTCGGCACAAAATCCAATTGCGCATCGTTTGCGTACGTCAGGTACAGTTCCTCCTGACTGAACGGCATGGTGCCAGGCAGCGCCATCATCAGGTGCGGATGTCCGCCTTTTTCAAGGATTTGAATGTACAGTTCGCGCAGAAGCGGCTCGGCGGCGGTTGTTCCTTCAAGCAAAACGCGGTCTCCCGGATTTACCCGCGCGGAATGTTCCACCAGAATTTTTGCATACTTTTGAACTCGAAGATCAGCCAAGTTGATTCTCCTGAAAGATCGGAATGAAAAAATTATATCACTTTCGATCATCCGATCCCGCATGGGATGTGTGACGGACAAAAAAAGTACTTTTGTCACATGAATTTTCCACAATATTGGATATGATGGATTGACATTGGTCAATTTGCAAGGAGAAACCATGACCGTGCTATCTACAAAGCCGACAACCGCCTGGGCGGAGGTGGACGAAAACGGACGCCTCATTCTTCCGCCCGAAGTTGCCCGGCGTTACGGGCTGAATCCTGGCTCGAAGGTTCGCCTCGACGAAGACCACAACATTGTCCGTATGCACCGCCCGGTGACTCACCTCACCAAGATTTACATCGAACCGACTGTCGCCTGCAACCTCGACTGCATCACCTGCTTCCGCAACGCATGGGACCAGCCCATTGGGCGCATGACCGACGAAACTTTTGAGAGCATATTCAACGGCTTGAAACAAATGGACCCGATTCCCGACGTCTATTTCGGCGGCATCGGCGAACCGCTCTTTCACAAAAAAACCGTCGAATGGATTCGGCGTGTGAAGGAACTGGGCGTAAAAGTGGAACTCATCACCAACGGCACGATCCTCACTGAGAAAAAATGCCGTGAACTGATTGACGCCGGCTTGGACATCCTCTGGGTTTCGCTCGACGGCGCCACCCCCGAAGGCTTTGCCGATGTCCGTTTGGGCGCTGAACTTCCCCTCATTATCGATAATCTGAAACGCCTCTTCAAAATGCGCGGACCGGGGCACTTCCCCAAGCCTGAGATCGGCGTGGCGTTCGTCGCCATGAAGCGCAACATCAACGACCTGCCAAAGATCATCAAAATGGGGCACACCTTCGGCGCAAGATATTATTCCGTCAGCAATGTGCAGCCTGCAACGCCCGAAATGCAGGAAGATCGCTTGTACACCCGCACCATGCGAAACATTGCGTATATGCCGTCTCCCATGCTGCCAAAACTCAGCCTGCCAAAAATAGACTTCGACGAAGATACCCAAGCCGCCCTCATCGAAGCCTTCAACAGCGGATGCAACGTCAGCTTTGCGGGCAACAACTGGGGCGGCGCCAATGATGTCTGCAACTTCGTCGAAAGCGGAACCATGTCCATCGCGTGGACGGGGGAGGTCAGCCCGTGCTGGCCCCTGATGCACACACACATGAGCTACCTGCACGGCAAACCGCGCCTCTCGAAAAAACACATCATCGGCAATGTGCGCGAAAGTTCACTCGAAGAGATCTGGCTCAACCCGGAATACGTCGCCTATCGCGAGCGCCTGCATAACTTCATCTTTGCACCCTGCACCTTCTGCGGCGGCTGCGACCTCTCCGAAGAGAATGAGGAAGACTGCCTCGGCAACGACATCGCCCCCGTCTGCGGCGGCTGTTTGTGGGCGCAGGGCATCATTCAATGCCCATGAAGTAAGTTGATTGGCATTCCAAATAAACTCACCCTAAAGACTTCAGGGTGAGTTTATTTTTAAAACCAAAATCGGACGCGGATTAACGCGGAAAACGCGGATCATGTTTTTTATCAGCGTACTCCGCGCTTGTCCGCGTCCTCAATAAAAAAACGGGGTTGAAAATGATAAAATGTGACCATGCAACTGCGTTTCTATGCCAACATGCGGACAACCGTTGGAATGCCCTTGCTTGAGATCGATGAAGCAAAGGTCGATTCTTTTCGCAAGTTGATGGCGTTGCTGGTTGAAAAATATCCTGAGACTGCTTTTCATTTACTGGACGAAAACGGCGAATTACGGCAGGATGTGCCAGTCTATGTGGATGGACGAAACCCGCGTCTTTCCCCGCTCGGAATTGATACGCCCCTCAAACCTGATTCTGTCGTCAGTTTTTTCTCCCCCATCTCCAGCGGACGGATGAACGTGGACGTGTTGCGCGAGCCGAATTTTGGAAAAGGAGCGACGGATGAAAGTTAACTTCTTTGCAACTTTGCGCGATATTGCCGGCGGAAAGACCGTCGAGTTCGATGTGGATCATGGCGTGACCGCGCAGGAACTGCTGGACAAAATCATCGAACGCTTCCCGCTTATGAAGAAGGAACTGCTGAACGAGAACGGTGAAATGTACGGGCATGTCCACTTTTTTATCAATGGAAGAGACGTGCAATTCACCGAAGATAAATTTGCCACCCGCATCGAGCAGGGAGATACGGTCAACGTTTTCCCGGCGGTGGGGGGCGGGTAGAAATTTACACTGTCATTGCGAGGAGGGTGTTCTTCCCGACGAAGCAATCTCCGCCAATTGGGGGGATTGCTTCGGGCTAATGCCCTCGCAATGACGGAAGGAAGAATCAAAAATCAGGGCGACACTCACGTCGCCCTGATTTTATTTTCGGGGAGATTCGGTTCCAGGAAACAGAATCAACTATCGGCTAAGAGAGAGCCGTTAGATGATCTCCAATTCCTTCAACTTGGATTCAGGCACAACGCCGTTGACCCATCCGCGCTTGTCGTAGTATTCCTTGAGCATGTCGTCGAGTTCGCAGACGTGTCCCTTGCTGCCGCCATAGTTGGAGGGTTCGTCGGTGAAGCGTTTGGGCAGCGTGTCGGAGCCTTCGCGGAAGCCGTTGAGGTTGTTGTAGTGGCGCTCGAGGTTGTAAACGCGCTCGCCGACCTTGAGCAGGTGATTCGCGTCGCACGGGACGCCCGTCATCGCTTCGTATTGCGCGGCGAAGGAGTCGAGGGATTCGGCGAAGGTGGCGAATTTGCAAACGTCGAGGCAGTCGGTGACGGCGTGGACGTTTTGGAAGATGAAGTTCATCTCGCCTTTGCCTTTCCACGCGAGAGGATCGGCGACGGTGGACGGACCCAGCACGTTGCCGACGACTTCGGCAGCAGGGGTGTAACCGCGCAGGTGGCACGCGCCGCGGTTGGATGTGGCATAGCCCAAGCCCATGCCCTTGATGCCGCGCGGATCGTAGGCTGGCACGCCCTGACCCTTGACGGTCATTGCGAGCTCGGGATGACCGAAGTGAGCGGCAACTGCGTTCGCGCCGTTGGCGAGGACATCACCGAAGCCTTCCCGGTGGGCAATCATTCGGGCGGCTTCGACCATTTTTGCGCCGTCGCCCCAATCGAGTTTGCCGGAGCCGTTGGTGTAGCCGCGTTCGCTTGCTTCCATCCAAACCGAGAGCGGGTGACCGACTTCGATGGCGTCGAAGCCGTAGTCGTTGGCGCAGTCGATCATCTTGGCGACGACACGGATATCATCGTTGCCGCAATTTGTTCCCACCGACCAGGCGGGCTCGTATTCGACCGATTCCATGCGCAGACCGGCATACGGACCGTCTTTGATCTCGACTTCCTTCTTGCAGGCGACCGGGCAGGCGTGACAGGTGGGGTTGTCTACGAGGATGTTGTCGTTGACATACTCGCCGCTGACTTTTTCGGCGCTGTCCCAGCCGGTGAATTGGCTGTTCTTGGCGGGCAAGCCGCCGATGACGTTGGTCATGTTCATCAGCACGTTCGTGCCGTAAACGGAGAGACCGCCCTTGCGCGGCGAGGTGACCACGCGCTCGTCCATGATCTCGGCAAGCGCCTTCTTGTGGGCTTCCTTCCACTTCTCGCGGGCGGCGGCTTTGACGATTTTCTTCTCGGCTTTGACGACGATTGCTTTGAGCATTTTGCTGCCGCCCACACAGCCTGTGCCGCCGCGCCCGGAGGCACGGTCGTCTTCGTTGATCCAACATGCGTATTTGACGAGGTTTTCGCCGGCGGGACCGATGGCAATCACGGTCAGGTCTTTTTCGCCGTATTTTTCCTTGAAGTGTTTGACGGTGTCGTGAACGCCTTTCCCCCAAACTTCGGAGGCATCGAGCAGTTCGAGCTTGTCATCATGGATGTAGGCGTAGACGGGTTTATCAGCCTTGCCTTTGAAGACCAAGCCATCGAAGCCTGCCCAGCGCAGCCGGGCGGCAGACCAGCCCCCATGGTGAGAGTCAGTAATGGTTCCGGTCAGAGGCGATTTCGTCACGACTGCCATGCGTCCGCTCATGTTGGCTTCGGAGCCGGTGAGCGGTCCATTCATGAAGCACAGGATGTTTTCGGGGGAGAGAGGATCAACGGTGTGACCGTTATCGAAAACATACTTGACGCCCAATCCGCGCCCGCCGATGTACTTGCGGGCATCGTCTTCGGCGATGGGTTTGTATTCCACTTTGCCAGCGGAAAGGTCAACCCATGCGACCTTGTTTGCGTAGCCACCTAGTTCCATGATTGTCTCCTTATTGGGTGAAATGGTAATAAGACGGCAAACGCCGCCCACACTGTTAATAGGATAGCATTTGAAGAAGATAGTTTCAATTATTAAGTATTTCCTTAATCGAAATTTATGACGTTTGTCATATTGCTACAATTTTCACAACAGCTGTAGGTTTCTCTACCGTACATTTTAGATTTTTTACCGCCAAGATGCCAAGTACGCCAAGTTTTCAAGGTTTTCTTGGCGGCTTTGGCGCACTTGGCGGTTCGA
>JAGUZU010000020.1 GCA_020060625.1 Anaerolineales bacterium
AAAAATCTCCGTGCCCTCTGTGCGCTCTGTGGTAAATAGGGTATTACCCCACTTAATCCTGAAGAGCCATTTTTATCATTCATTATCTTTAGAAAGATGACAAGTCGCTTATATGGGGTACTGTATAATCTTCCGCACAATGGAATTCACCCCAAGCCTGTCCCAACTCCCCAACCCGTCTGAAAGACGAATCGCCCTGCGCGTTACGGCTCCCGCAGAACGCGCCTTGCGGCAGGGTCATCCCTGGGTCTTTGACCAGTCCATCACCGAGCAAAGTCACATTGGCGCGCCCGGCGACCTCGCTGTCGTCTTCGACAACAAACGCCGCTTTCTTGCCATCGGTTTGTACGACCCGACCTCTGCAATCCGTATGCGCGTTTTGCAACATCGCCAGCCCGCCGCCATCGACACGGGTTGGTTTCAAAACAAACTCGCCGCCGCCGCCGAACTTCGCGCGCCGCTCGAAGCGCAAGACACGAATGGCTGCCGCCTCGTCCATGGCGAGAACGACGGCTTGCCCGGTCTCGTCATGGACCGCTACGCCGATACCCTCGTCCTCAAACTCTACACGCCCGCCTGGGTTCCCCATCTCAAAAACGTTTGCGGCGCGCTGGCGCAGGTCAGCCCCGCCGCGCATGTGATCCTGCGGCTCAGCCGCTCCCTGCAAAAAGAGACGGATTCCCTGCGCGGACTCCATGATGGGATGCCGCTCTCGCTTCAGACTCCCCCGAGCCTGATCCTGTTTAAAGAAAACGGACTCACCTTTGAGTCGGATCCCGTTCACGGGCAAAAAACGGGCTTCTTCCTCGACCAGCGCGACAACCGCGCGCGAGTGGAGAAATTATCCAAAGATAAAGCCGTATTAAATGTATTCGCCTACACAGGCGGATTTTCCGTCTATGCCGCGCGCGGCGGCGCAAAGGAAGTTGTCAGCGTGGATGTCAGCGCGCCCGCCCTCGAAGCCGCCGTTCGCAACATGGCGCACAACGGGTTGACCGTTCCGCATGAGACCATCGCCGCAGACGCCTTTGAAGTGTTTGCCCGCATGGAGTCGCAGGGACGTCTCTTTGACGTGGTCATCATCGACCCGCCCATGTTCGCCCAAAGCGAAAAGCAGGTTTTATCCGCATTGTCAGCGTATCGCAAATTGACCCGTCTCGGCTTGGGCGTCCTGCGGAAAGGCGGCACGCTCGTACAGGCGTCCTGCTCCAGCCGCGTACATGCCGGGGATTTTTTCGAAGCAGTTCACAGGTCGGCGCAGGAGGCGGGGCGCAGGTTGACAGAGATCGAACGCACCGGTCACGCCCTCGATCATCCCGTCACATATCCTGAGGGGGAGTATCTCAAGTGTTTGTTCGCAATGACATGAATGACTATCGCTTATAATCTTCCGCATGTTCTCATTTCAGATCACTTCCAAAAACAACCGCGCCCGCGCGGGCGTTTTTTCGACTCCGCATGGCGACCTCATCACGCCGGTTTTTGCGCCAGTTGGAACACAGGCAACCGTCAAAACGCTCACGCCCGAACATCTCAAAGACATCAACGCTTCGCTTGTGTTGAGCAACACTTATCATTTGTATTTGCGCCCCGGTGATGAGCTCGTGCGCGACATGGGCGGACTTCACAAGTTCATGCAATGGCATCATCCCATGCTGACGGATTCGGGCGGCTTTCAGGTTTTTTCTCTTTCGCAAACCCGCAAAGTGGACGAAGACGGCGTGACCTTCAAGAGTCACATTGACGGTTCGACGCATCGCTTCACGCCGGAAAAATCCATTGCCATTCAAGAGAATCTTGGCGCGGATATCATCATGGCTTTCGATGAATGTTCCGACCCGAACGACCACGCTTACATCAAGAAAGCGATGGAGCGGACTCATCGTTGGGCGGAGCGTTCGCTGAAAGCAAAAACGCGCCTCGACCAAGCCCTGTTCGGGATCGTGCAAGGTGGAGTGAATCCTACGCTGAGAGCGGAGTCTGCTAAATTCATCGCCTCACTTGATACGCCCGGCATCGCCATTGGCGGACTTTCCGTCGGTGAGACCAAACAAGAAATGCACGACACACTCGATGTAGTCACGCCGTCGCTGCCGGAGAATAAACCGCGCTATCTGATGGGAGTTGGTACGCCCGAAGACCTCATCAACGGTGTGCTGCGCGGCGTGGATATTTTCGATTGCGTCCTGCCGACTCGTTTAGCGCGGCATCATTCCGCTTTTGCGCCGGAAGGCCGCCTCAATTTGATGAATGCTTCTTTCGCGCGTGATGAACGCCCAATAGATGAGACTTGCGATTGCTACGCCTGTAAAACGTTTACGCGGGCATATATCCGTCACTTGATCGTGGCGAAGGAATTGCTGGCTGGAACTTTGATCTCCATTCACAATTTGCGGGCGCTGATCCGTTTGATGGAACAAATCCGCGTTTATATTGCCGATGGAACTTTCGAGGAACGTGCGCCGGAATTACTAAATCAGTGGTCGAATAATGCAAAAAGGGTGGTGAAATGACCTTCCTCCACGCTCTCGTCCTCGGCATCGTGCAGGGACTGACTGAATTTATCCCGGTTTCTTCCACGGCTCATTTGTTTATTACAAGTTACCTGCTTGGACTGCCTTCCGATGCGAGGACATTCTCGTTCAACGTGATCGTTCAGTTGGGAACGGTAGCCGCCATGCTTGCCTTCTTTTGGATGGACATCTGGCGGATTTTCAAAGCCTTTTTTCTGGGCGTTAAACATAAACGACCTTTCGAGAACTTCCACGCTCGATTGGGATGGCTTGTTATCGCGGCAACCATCCCCGCCCTGGTCGCGGGATTGCTCCTGCAGGGATTCGTGAAAACGATGTCCGGCGACCCACTCTTGTGGGCGGGGATTCGATTGCTCGTCACCGCGCTGCTTCTGATCTTCGTGGAATATTTCGACAAACGAAACCGGACTCTAGAATCCGCCACATGGTTGGACGCGCTGTCGGTGGGTCTCTTTCAGGTGCTGGCGATTTTCCCCGGCGCGTCCCGCTCCGGCTCGACGATTGCGGGCGGCATGATACGCGGCTTTGACCGACCCTCCGCGGCGCGTTTTGCATTTCTCATGTCCGCGCCCATTTTGCTGGCGGCGGGGCTGTATGAAACAGTTCAAGTTATCATTCAGCCGAATACGACCGAGTTTTTACCCATCTTGATCACCGGTTTTGTGTCTTCCGCAGTGGTGGGTTGGTTTGCCATCCGCTGGCTAATGGAATATTTGCGCAAGCACTCGCTTTATGTCTTTGCTGTCTACTGTTTAATCGCCGGCTTTGTTGTGCTGTTGTTGAAATAACTGTTCGCTGAATACTGGAGATACCCATGGATACAAAATCCCTTCTCAGACTTCTTGTTGAAACCGAATCCCCATCTCATGACAAAGCTGCCGTGGATCGGGTTGGCGCGATTGTTGCGGAAGAGTCGCGTAAATTGGGCGCGAAAGTGGAGATCGTCCCGAATAAAGAGACAGGCAATCATGTCATTGCTAGATTCGGGGCTAGGGGTGAGGGCAATATGGGAAAACCCATCCTTTTGGTTTGTCACATGGATACGGTTTTCCCGTTGGGAACGATTGAGAAATTTCCTTACCGCGAGGCAGAAGGGAAGATCATGGGACCCGGTGTGTCGGACATGAAAGCAAGTATTGCGATTTCGCTTGGAGCTATTGAAGAAGCCTATGAGAATGGAACAACCCGACCCGTAACTCTGCTTTGCACATCCGATGAAGAGATCGGGAGTGTTACATCACGAGAATTGATTCAAACATTGGCAAAAGAATCTGAGTTGGTTTTGGTGATGGAGCCTGCCTTGATCGACGGCTCGCTCAAGACCTGGCGCAAGGGGGGCGGTGGATTCCACGTCAAAGTGCGCGGACGTGCCGCTCATGCAGGCGGTGACCATGAAAAGGGACGCAATGCCATCGAAGAAATGGCGCATCAGGTCATTGCCATACAAAAGATGACTGATTATTCGAAAAAGACCACGCTGAACGTGGGTGTCATTCGCGGCGGGACGGTTCCCAACGTTGTGCCGGAGTTCGCAGAGGTCGAAGTGGATGTCCGCGTCTTGCAGCCTGAGGAATGGGATCGTGTAGAAGGGATGATGAAAAATCTCAAACCTGTGCTGGAAGGCACGTCCATTGAAGTGACTGGTGGTCTGAACCGCGGACCCATGCCCTTTGATGACAAGATGCAGTCCACTTTTGGCAAAGCCAAAACCATGGCAGCGGAGATCGGCGTTGATCTCAAAGCCGGGGGGACGGGCGGCATGTCGGATGCGAATATTGTTGCGCCATTGGGCATTTCCGTGTTGGATGGGCTTGGAGCGATTGGAGAAGGCTATCACTCGGAGCGCGAATATATTTTCGCGGGCAGCCTTGCCCAACGCGTGAAACTGATTTCTACGTTGTTGAAAAACTGGTAATCGTTTTGGGTATGCGTATTTTATTTGCTGATAGACCGTGGGCAATAGACCGTAGATCATTTTTTACTGTTTATGGTCTATTGTCCATTGTCCTTTTCCTTCTTCTTTCCTCTTTCGTTATTTCCTGCGCTTCTCCTTCGCAACTCACGCAACAAACTCAAACCATCACTGCCTACTCCACTTCGTCTGCCCAGCCGTGGATGCGCGACTTGTTTACCTGCGCGAATGAACGATCCATTATCGTGAAGGTGACTGCGGACGACCCCGATATTCTCCTGCGCGTGGGCGAGCCGAAGACTCTTGTTTCGTCCGCCTATCAAATTGGCGAAGAGGAACTGCTGATCGTTACGCACCGTCAAAGCCCCGTGCAAAATCTGACGCTCGATGAAGCGCGGGCGTTGTTCGCGGGGCAGGGTGACCCGTCTGTGCAGGTGTGGGTGTATCCGTCGGGGTTGGATCTGCAAGGGTTGTTCGATCAGTTTGTGATGGAAGGAAGAGGCGTCACGTCGTTTGCAAGAGTCGCCGCCAGCCCGCAGGAAATGTCCGACCTGGTGACTTCCGAATCCAACGCGGTTGGAATCCTGCCGGGACGTTGGAAGGCGGGGGATGTCCGCGAAGTGTTTTCGGCGGGGGCGTTCCCCGTGTTGGCGATCACAAGCGAAGAACCGCAGGGCGCGGTGAAAATGTTGCTGGGGTGTTTGCAGGGCGGTTGAAATTAAGTTACAAATAAGCCTTTTGCGTCAGATTGCACAAAGGGAGTAAAATTAAATCGGCTATTTTATGTCCACTTCAATCATTGAATTAAGAAATGTAAGCAAAACCTACTCCACTGCGGCGGGGGATTTTCCGGCGTTGAAAAACATCAACCTGACCGTGAACGCCGGGGAGTTTCTGGGCATTGCCGGAAAATCCGGCGCTGGAAAATCCACCCTGCTCAACATGATCAACGGCGTGGACGGACTGACCAACGGCGAGGTGGTCGTTCGCGCCAACGGCGAGGCGGTCTCCGTGCATGGCATGGACGAGGACAAACGCGCGCTCTGGCGCGGCAGGACGATGGGGGTTGTGTATCAATCGTTTCAACTTCTGCCGATGCTCACGCTCGTCGAGAATATCACGCTGCCGATGGACCTGGCTGGCGATTTCAAGCCGCGCGAGGCGCGCGCCCGCGCCCTCGAATTGCTCGAACTGGTGGAACTCGCCGAACACGCCAACAAACTTCCCGGGTTTATTTCGGGCGGGCAGCAGCAGCGCGTTGCCATCGCCCGCGCGCTGGCGAACGACCCCAATATCCTCGTCGC
>JAGUZU010000069.1 GCA_020060625.1 Anaerolineales bacterium
AACCTGAAACCTGAAACCTGAAACCTGAAACCTGAAACCTGAAACCTGTAACTTTACTCCAAAAGGATTTCACCATGAAAAGACTCTTTCTCCCCGCTTTGACTCTTCTCCTCACCCTCCTCCTCGCCTCCTGCTCAGGGACGGCTGATTCTGCCTCGACAGGCGATACCTACGCCAGTCCGAATCTGCCAACCGCCTACGAAGGCGCGCTCCCCGTCCGCAACCAGCTTGCGCTCGGCATCATCGAACTAAACGACACCGCGCTCGCTGTTACCCCCGATCAGGCGCAGGCTCTCATCCCGCTCTGGCAGGCGTTGCGCGGCACACAGCAAAGCGGCGGCGAAGCCTCCGCGGAAGTGAATGCGCTCCTGGCGCAGATCGAATCTGTCATGACGCCCGAACAACTCCAGGCGATTGCCGCCATGCAGCTGACCTTCACCGACATGCAGGATTGGGCTTCCGTCAACGGAATCCAAATCGGCACGAACGGCGGGCAGCCCGGTCAGGGACAGGGCATGTCGCCCGAAGCGCGCGCCACCAAACAAGCCGCCGAAGGCATCACCTCCAGCAGCGCAAGCGGAAGCAAACTCTCGTCCGCGCTGATGGATGCGGTCATCGCATCATTGGAAGCGCGCGCGCCGTAATTTCAATTTCTCCATTGCAAACTTTGCCGGGCGGATGGAGAGGATCATGATGACAGTGATCAGGAAGGCGGAGGTCAGGCACCAGGCGCAGGTGGCGCCGATGACAAAAGGCTCGAGGAAGGTCAGGTAGATGGAGAAGAGCGTGCCGAATCCGCTGAAGGCAAGCAGAGCAAGCGCCGCCCAACTGGCTGCCTGTCCTTTTGTAAGGCGGGCAGTCAGCCATGCGGCGGCGATGGCGATATATCCGGCGACGCCAAGCACGCCGATGGGCAGGATGCCAAACAGGCGGGCGTAGGCGCTTTGCTGAACGGTGTTGCAGTCACCGACGGGTCCACAGACGGCGGTGACGTGAGCCGTCTCCACGTAGGCGAGGTAGCCTGCCACGCCGAAACCCATCAGGCACAGAATGGGAATATCCCATGACCATTTGATGGGGGATTTCAGTTTTTTCTTTTTCCCAAACTCAACCACAGACCAGAAGACTGCCGCAAGCATGAAAAGCAGGGTAAGAACCGCCAGCGAGTTCCCGGCGGGGTCTCTGACGAATTTTTCCCGCCAGGTCGCATTGTCTGTCAGGGTGAGATTGGGCAGGGCTGCCGGAGGCGGGGAAGAGGTTTGTGTGGCGGCGGCAGGTTCGGGTCCGGTTTGAGGCGATTGTGTGGCGGGGATTCCCAGAGTCTCGCGCAAGCCGGGAATATCGGGCCAGTCCACTCCGCCCTGGGCGAGGTAGGTTTCGATCAGGATGGGGAATTGTTCGGGGATGTCCACCGAGCCGATGAGGTAAACGTCTCCGACGACGAGGAACGGCACGCCTCCCTGCTCATACCCGAATTTTTCGAGCGCCGCGAGGAAGAGGGTCTGCCCGTCGGGTTGGGTAATGTCCACGCCGACGATCTGTAACTGGTCGCCGTATTTTTCGAAGAGCGGCGGGAAGGTTTCGGTGATGACGTAATGGCAATGCCCGCAATTGGGGGAGTAGAACAAGATGGCATGTACCGCCGTGTCTGATGTTTGCGCCTGTGCGGGGGAGGCGGTCAGTAGAATTGCAAGCGCGAGAATGGCGATGGTTGCGCGGAATTTTTTCACGAAGAATCTCCTTTTATATGTTGCCGCCATTTCTCGATCTGGAGATTGGAGCGACGCATTGATTCTAACATTTGTAACATGTTTCACAAATATTACTTTTTGTATAAAAGTTCGTGACTTAAATCCATTTTGAAATGTGACGTCTTCGTTGATAATAAGGTCAGCCATAATATTATTTAACAGGCAAACCTTATGAATGAAAAACCCCTCAGCGAAAGCACGGAGATGTATCTCAAAGCGCTTGCGGAATTGAGCGCGCGCGAACCTGTGGCGGTTGCGCGTCTTGCCGAACGTTTGGGCGTGACTCCCGTTTCTGCGAATGAGATGGTACACCGCTTGGACGAGCAGGGGCTGGTTTCGCATAAACCGTATAAAGGCGTGGCGTTGACGAAGAAGGGGCGCGAAATTGCCAGCGATGTCTTGCGCAGGCAAAGGCTGTGGGAGTGTTTTTTGTTCGATCATTTGAACATCGAGTGGGCGCAGATATATGAGTTTGCCTGCTCGCTGGAACACGCCACCGCGCCCGAAGTGACCGAGGCGCTTGCCGTATTTTTGAATCATCCGAAGACCTGCCCGCGTGGGAATCCGATCCCGGAGCAGGATGGTTCGTTCGAGCCGTTGAATGGCGCGCCGCTGAGCGAGGCGGAAGTGGGTTCGGTGGTGACGGCGCTGGCGGTCAATGCGACGGCGACGGATGTGCTGAAATATTTGCAGGAGCGGAACATTTTACCCGGACGTGAGATCGAGATCGTTGAAGCCGCGCCGATGCGGGGCCCGCTGACCTTGCGGGTCGAAGGAAAGGAAGTGGTATTGGGGCTGTCGCTGGCGGAGTTTGTGATTGTGAAATAGAAAGGACACGGAACGGATTTCACGGATTTCATTAAGAAAGTGTCTGAAAAGTATGTTTTTCGGGCGAGGAATCCGAAAGTTCTACTTTCGGAAACCCGCACTCCGAAGTAGAACTTCGGGATTCCAAAAA
>JAGUZU010000048.1 GCA_020060625.1 Anaerolineales bacterium
TTTATCCGCCAAGGTCGCCAAGATTCAAGGCTTTTGACTGTTTTTCTTGGCATTCTTGGCGGCTTGGCGGTTGCCTTTCGGCATTTGTACGGTAGTGAATTAATATAAAAACCCGGTTCTCCCGTATAAGGCGGGAAAGGATCAATTCGCCAATTTGCGGATCGCCATCATTGTCAGATCGTCGCCGAGCGGCATGGGGTCAATAAACGCATTCAGACAATCCTCGATGGAATTGAGCATCTCCCCCGCAGACTGAGCCCGTGTGGATTTCAGCGTTTCCATCAGCCTCTCTTCGCCGAACAATTCGCCGGCGGGCGAAAACGCCTCGGTCAACCCGTCGGTGTAAAGCAGCAACGTATCGCCATGCGTGAAGGAAAACGCGCGCTGCTCCATATCCGGCTGGCGGACGACGCCCAACGCAATCGCCGTGCGCGTTAACTTATTGATCTCGCCGTCCGCTTTCACCAAAAATGGCGGGTTATGCCCCGCGTTCACATACGTAAACCTGCCCTCTGCAACATCCAGCTCGCCATAAACGGCGGTCACAAACATACCCTGCTGGGTATCCGGCAGAAGCAGGTCGTTGACGCGCCGCAGGGCGTCCACGGGGGAATCCGTCTCGAAGACGGCGGCGCGCATCAACGTCCGTGTGAGCGCCATGAACAGCGCGGCAGGCATGCCCTTATCCGCCACGTCCGCAATGAAGATGCCAAGCCGGTTATTCGGCAGTTCGATCACATCGTAAAAATCGCCGCCCACCTGTCTGGCTGTGCGCCAGCGCGCCGCCAGGTCCCAGTTCGGAGGAGCCGGAAGCGTACTCGGGATGAACGTCTGCTGGATTTGGCGGGCAAGCTGAACCTCCGTTTCGAGGCGTTCGCGCACCACCATCTCCTGCTGTAACAAATCGTTCTGGATGGCAAGCGCCGCCTGCTGCGCAATTCCGTTGATGATCTCCAGCCGCCGCGAGCGGAAGCGGCGCGCCTTATCCGCCTCCTCGATCAACATCACGCCGAACAGATCGTTCTTGATGGAAAGCGGGACTGCGATCAACAAACGCTCGGCATTGACCGCAGTCGCCTCATCCCAGACTTCGGGTTGAATCTGCAGCCAATCCTTTGGCTCCGCCTCAGCCTTCAACGGATGCGTGACCAGTTGGTTGCGTTCGCGCGCAAAATCAAGGAAGGGAAAAGCGCCCGGCGAAATCTCCCTGTCGGTCAGCAGCGCTTCTTCTTCCTCCGAAAAGCCGTATTCCTGGGAAGCCGCAAAGGACATGCCTTCGCCGTCCCAGCGGTAGAGCGCCGCGCGTTTGACGCCGACCAGGATCGGCATAATGCGGGTGATGGAGCCGAGTATCTCATCCAGGTCATTCGAGCCGACCACCGCTTGCGCCACCTGCAGCAACGCGGCGGAGGCATACGCTTGTTCCTGCGCGGCATCGAACAGACGGGCGTTTTCGATGGCGACGGCGGCATAATTGGCGAAAGTGGCGGTAATGGCTTGGGCTTCATGACCATACCGTCCCGACGTGTGATGCGCGAGCGTCAGCAAGCCTAACGAGCGGTCTCCAACCCGCAGAGGCGCAACAACGGACGAATACCCCTGGTCGTATCCGGCTGTAATGCCGCCGGGCCACATCGGATCTTCGGGTTTGCGGATGACAGGGACATCGGACATCAGGGCTTCCGCCATGGAGTAAACTGTTTCTGGGTTGGCGATGCACGTGCTTTCGAGTTTCGCCGCGTCCACACCATGCACGGCGGAAAGACAAAGTTCGTTATCCTGCAACAGCCAGATGGCGGAAACATCCACAGGCAGGTTGCGGTCCAATTCGGCAAGGATGGTCTCGATCACTTCGTCCACGCCCGCATTGCTGGAGATCAACCCCGCAACTTCGCGCAGGCTGTCCGCAATCTGCCGCCGCCATTGTTCGGAGCGGTACAAGTCGGCATTGCGAATGGCGGCTGCCATCGTATCCGCGACGGCTTCGAACATCATTCTGTCGTCTTCGGTAAAGGCATTCGGTTTGTCCGATTGAATGTCGAGCAGCCCAACTACTTCATCGTCGAAGATGAGCGGCACGCAAAGCTCAGACTGCGTGTTTTTCGGCGGCAGGGGCGAGGGAACATATCGCTCGTCCTTCGAGACATCGTTGGCAAGCACAGTTTCCCCGTTCCGCGCCACCCAGGGCATGATGCCTTTTTCGGCATCGAGGGGAATCGTGTACCCTTCCAGTTTCCTGCTGCGCTTTCCGCTGCCCGCTTCATGGATGATGAGGCGGCGGTTTGGGTGAACGGTAAAGAGCGAAACGTGCGGATACCCGAATTTCTCATGGATCAACGCCGCCGCGTCGCGCATCAACTGCGAGAGCTGGAGCGTGGATGTGACGCTTCGGCTTACCTCGGAGACGACGGCAAGCTGGTCGGCGCGGCGGCGCAAGTCGCTGTAGAGGCGCGCGCCTTCCACGGCGCGGGCGACGTTATCCGCAAGCGCGTTGAGGATGAGCAGGTCGTTGGGATGAAAGGCGCTCAACTGGTTGCTTTGCACGTCCAACACGCCAAGCACCTTGTCCTCGATCTTCAATGGGATGACAACCTCGGAGCGCGTCTCCGGCAGGCTGTCTATGAAGCGGTAGCGGGGGTCCGATTGAACATCGTCGCAGACGATCTGCCGACCATTGTTGACGGCTTCTCCGATCAGCCCCTGCCCCACTTCCACTTCGAGGGCAATGGATGCCTTGCGCCGTCCCTTGCGCGGGGCGACCGCGCTGGAGCGAAAGTGAAGCGCGTTGGAATTCGGTTCCAGCGTAAAGATGGCGACGTAATAAAAATTGAATGTCTTTTGAATGAGTTCGGTGACGCGCGCGGAGAGCGCGTCGAGGTCGAGGACGTTTGCAATTTGGGCGCTGACTTCGCGCACGAGGTTGAGCTGCCTCAGGCGGAATTTTTCGACTTCGGCACGATGGGAAGCGAACAAACTGACGGAAACGATCTGCGCCAGACTTTGGAGCAGGCTCAACTCGTCGGCGGAAAATGCCGGTCCTTTTGGGCGGGTGACTTGAAGCGCTCCCAGCGTAATCCCCTGATCTTCGAGCGGGAGCGAGGCAAAGGTCAGGCGCGAGGCGTTGTTTTTTGTCCTGCTGTTTTTTGAAACCAGTTTCCCCGTTTCGACGGCTTCCCGCATTCCTTCCAAGGTTGGTTCGGGCGGGAAAACGCTGCCATCCTCCCAATCCGGCAGGCGGAAGATGGCTTCCCGCAGCCAGACCTCCACTGTGCCTTTGATGAGGCGGCTGGTCATGGCGACGATTTGGTCGCGCTGGGCGCTGAGGGAGTCTTCGCTGCGCAGTTGCTCCCCGAAGCTGGTCAGTTCGAGCCAGTTTCTTGATTTTGGACGCTCTGCGCGGGTGGGGGTCATGCGGTCATACCCTCCGCTTGGTCATTGTGAGTGTGTTGCCGGCGTTCGCGTTCGCTTCATACTGGACGCTGTCCATGAGTTTTCTCATGAGGTAGATTCCAAGTCCCCCGATCTGGCGGTTGGAAAGGTCTGCCTTTAAGTTTGGCTCCCTGACGTTTTCCGGGTCGAACGGTCTCCCCGTATCCTGCAGGGTGATCACGATCTCATCGCCGCGAACCTCGCAGGCGACGGACAGGGTTGCATCCGGGATTCCCGCGTAGGCATGTTCGATGATGTTGGATGCGGCTTCGTCCGTTGCAAGTTGGAGGGAGTAGATTGTCTTTTCGGTGAAACCGCCTTCGCGGGCGACTTCGGCAACGAAGTCGCGGATCTCATCCAAAAATTCGAATTTGGCGGGAAAGGTATAACTCGGCATAAACGACAAAACGAGATGCCGCCTCCATGTCATGGATGAGGCGGCATGTCTGTTTTCTCCGATCAGGTATGTGTCATGCGCTCCCTAGAAACTACCAACCGCTTCCAGGGGATTTTCGAAGGTTCGAAAGAGTTCGGTAAAACCTGCCAGTTCAAGAGCTTCGCGAATGCGTTCGGGAACAGCCGCAAGCACCAGTTCCCCGCGGTTGTAGCGTTTGCAATTCCTTTGGGTGGCGAGCAAGGCGCGGAACCCCGCGCTGGACATGTATTCCAATTCGCTCATGTCGATTGCGATCTTGAAGCGACCGTTATTGTTGATATCCTCAAGCGTTTTTGAGAACTCGGGGGCTGTGGCGCTATCCACCCGCCCTGTGACTTTGAGCAAATCGCAATGCTTGAATTCCTGGGTTGAGATTTCCATAAGTTCTCCTTCGCCAACAAGATGATTTTGCCGCTGAACGGCAAAATTATATCACGTTCCTATGGGGCAAAAGCGGGCGAATCCGCGGAGCAGATGCGATATAATCATCAAAAATATTTCAGAGGTATTCCATGATAGACCCTGTACTTTTCAGTTTTAAATTGTTCAATTTGCAGATCGAGTTGACGTGGTACGGCATCATTGTGATGACCGGCGTTCTGGTCGGCGCGTGGCTTGCCGAGCGGGAAATCCGCCGCCGCGGCGAGAACGGCGAAGCGTTGATCGATGCCATGGTCTGGGCTGTAATCATCGGCATCGCAGGCGCAAGGTTGTGGTACGTGGCGAACAGCATCCTCGGCGGAAACCGCTCCTACATTGAAGATCCCATGTCCATCATCCGCCCGCCGATTGCAGGCTTGCACTTTTTTGGCGGGTTGTTGTTTGGCGGTCTCGCCCTGGCAATCTACCTGAAAAAGAACGGCTACGATGTTTGGCTGTTTCTGGATGCCATCGCCCCCGCCGCCCTGCTGGGACAGGCAATCGGCAGGCTTGGGAATTTCATCAACCAGGAACTGTACGGACCGCCGACCCAACTTCCGTGGGGCATGTTCATTCCAGCCGACCATCGCCTCCCCCAATACTCGAACCTGAATCTGTTCCCAGTCGAGACGACCCGCTTTCATCCGACTTTTTTCTACGAAATGGTCTTGAATGTGCTGGCGTTCCTCTTCCTGTTATGGTACTCCCGCCGCGAGGAAGGGACCAAGCCCGGCACGTTATTCAGTTTGTGGCTGATCTTTGCAGGCTTCATCAGAACCTTCATCGAATTCTTCCGCCCGGACCAGCCGCGCATTGGCGATACCTTCCTGACCTACTCGATGGTGGTCGCCTTTCTGATGGGCGTTGCCGGTGTGGTGATGCTTCTGGCGCGAAACGGAAAATTGCGCCTTTCCTTTGCTGAGAACTGGGAAGAGAAATACCAGGTCAAAAAGACCGAGAAGCCCGCCCAGCCCCGCGCAAAAGCACCGGCTGAACTTTCGACAACCGCCTCCAAAAAGCCGGCTGCCAAAGCAGGGGCTTCAGCGAAAAAGACAACTTCCAGAAAAACAACCCCGGCAAAGAAGAAGTCGCCTGCGAAACCGTCTTCAATAACGAAGAAAACGCCAGCCAAAAAGCCGTCAACAAGCCGCAAGACGGCAAAAAAGTAAACGAAAAACCGACCCGCGAAATTCGCGGGTCGGTTCCATTTTCAATCTCGCCGAAAGATTTTACATGTCCAGTTCGATGCGCTCCACAGGAAGCAGTTCCTCGCGCGTTTCAAACTGGAAGCGTTTGAAAACGTCCGCGTAAATTTTCAAGATTTGCTCGCGTGTGAAGCCCATCTCCTCCAGCGAGTAGGAATGGTCGCTTCGGAAGGCAAGGGTCTCCTTAACCGCCTGGTCAATAATGATGGGCAGACCGGGTTTGTCGGGATAGCCGAATTGTTCGTAGAAACCGCGGATGACCGTCTCCGGGCGAAGGATCAGGTCGTCGTATTTCAGGATCAGGTGGCGGGGAGATGGATGCGCATCCAAATATTTCAGCGGATGCTCGTACCAGTGGGTGGTCATGTCGAGGATTTCTTCCATGTAAAAATATCCGTCACCCGGATCGGTGAACTGTCGGCGCGCATAGTTGACCCATGAAATGGTGGAGGGGAGCATGTCGAGCGGGTTTCGCGCCAGGTAGATGATGCGGGCATCGGGAAAGAACTCGACCAGCGTTTCGATCTTGGGGCTGAAGGCGGGGTTCTTCGCCACAAAATATTTTTTGCCGGTTGCATACAGGTGGCGCTGCAACATGGACTTGTAAAACGTCATGATGCGCTTTTTATGTCCGGGGCTGAGCGCCTCATCGAAATGGATGTAATTTGGGGCTTCATCCCGAAACGGGAAGAGGAATGTGACGAAATATCCATCCCAGATGTGCAGGTGGATGTTTTCGTCCTCTTCGGGCTGGAAGAACGAGATGGGATGAATTTTTATCTTTCCGAGTGTGGCGCGGTCGAAGGCAAAAAGCAGGCGGTGCAGGGCGCTGTTGAAGTATTTTTTATCCAGCGCGGAAACGAATTGCGTGATCTTCTTTTGCGTCACAGACGGCGTCAGGTAAATATCCCATGTGGTCAGGCTGGTGAAGGTTTCCGAATCGCGCGAGAGCAGGCGGTGCAGGAAGGTCGAACCGCTGCGCAGGTTGCCGAGAATAAATAGCGGCTTTTCGATGGGTTGGTTTTTATAGGCGGGGAAGAAGATGTCGTCCAGCCAGAAACAAAACCAGTGGACGAGCATTCCAAGGGGCCAAACGGTGTAGAAAAGCAGGAGAAAGGTGATGCGCTTTCGGGTCAGGCGGGCGGTGGTATTCTTGGATTTAAAAAATGATCGAAAGAATGTTCGCCAGAATAATCGAAAGTTGTATTTCATTCAGGGCGGGATCCTTGAAGTTTGATGCTTGCGTTCGTTCTGCCGACTATTCTATCAGCAAATGAGATTCTGGGATTAACGTTTTTTGAAGAGCGGATGAAACCCCTTCGCCTCGCTTCGACATTTGTCTGATTCAATTTTCTGGAATTTTCATCCTGCCCTTTGGAAGTTCCGAATGCGATAGTAAAATTTGCTGGAATGAGAGGTTCGAGACTCCTCATGATCGGTAATGTCCGCGCGGCTCAGGAGATGCCCGAATGCGCTCATTCATGCGACATTAACTTTAGGAGTAAATCATGAACAATCTGTTGACGTATGAAACAGCGCAGGATTACCTTGCCTCCCTCGTCCCGCCCAGGGAAAAGGAATTGCAAGTCATGGAAGCCTATGCAAGGGAACACGATTTCCCGATCATCGGTCCGGTCTGCGGGTATTACTGCTACCAACTGGCGCGGATGATCAAGGCAGCGTCCATTTTCGAGCTGGGTTCAGGCTTTGGATATTCAACCGCCTGGTTTGCAAAGGCGGTGAAGGAGAACGGCGGCGGCAAGGTGCATCACACGGTTTGGGACGAGGAACTGTCAAATCGGGCTGTCAGGCATCTCGTCAAGTTGGGAAGCGTGCCCTTCGTCCAGTTCCATATATCGGAAGCCATCGAAGCCCTCAAACAGATCAGCGGACCGTTCGATATCATCTTCAACGATATTGACAAGCAGGCATATCCGGAGTCTTTGCCTGTCATCAAGGAGAAATTACGCCCCGGCGGATTGTTGATCATAGACAACATGCTGTGGAGCGGGCGCATTTTCGACAAGCAGGATGCCTCCCCTGCTACGGAAGGCGTGCGCGAGTTTACGCGGCAAATCACCACCGATCCGGATTGGATCGTTTCGCTCGCGCCAATAAGAGACGGAATGATCATCGCCTATAAAAAATGAAAGAAGCCAATGACCAATTTCAATGCAGTCCCAGATCGTAGAAAAAATATCAACCTTACAAAATGGACGGCGTTTCCAAAAGACGTCCTTCCGATGTGGGTGGCGGATATGGACTTCCCCGCGCCCAAGCCAGTTTTGAACGCGCTGCATAAGCGATTGGATCACGGCGTGTTTGGTTATGAAATGCCGGGCAGGGTTTTGCAGGAGACCGTTTCCGCGCGCATGGAACGCTTGTATGGCTGGAAGGTGAATCCTGAATCCGTATTGACCATTCCGGGCATCGTCAGCGGATTTAACGTAGCGGCGCGGGTGTTTTGCTCTCCCAGGAAGGGGATGGCGATTCAAACGCCGGTTTACAACGAATTTCATGAAGTAAAAAACAACGCCGGCATTTCACAGATCAACATTCCGCTGGTCAAAAGCATAAAGAAGAATATTCTTCATTATGAAATTGACTGGGATTTATTCGAACGGCGCGTTAAAAAGGCGGGCATCTTCCTGCTGTGCAACCCGCACAACCCACTGGGGATCATCTTCCCGCGCAAAGACCTGGCTCGCATGGCGGAGATTTGCATCAAGCACAAGGCATTGATCGTCTCCGACGAGATTCATTCCGAATTGCTGTTGGACGGTAATAAATTCGCGCCGATGGCAAAGATTTCCCGCGAGGTGGAAAAACATACGATCACGTTGATCGCCCCTTCCAAAACCTTCAACATTCCCGGCTTGTTTTGCGGATTTGCCATCATCCCAAACAAAGAACTGCGCGAACCGTTTGAAAAAGAAATGCGGAATCTGCGCCTGCATGTCGCCAGCATGGGATTGCACGCCGCAAATGCCGCCTTTTCAGGCAAGTGCGACGGCTGGCTGCGCGAACTTCTCGCCCATCTGACGGACAATCGGGATTTTCTTGTGGAATACGTCACCAAATACATGCCGGGAGTCCGCACAACGAAACCCGATGCCACTTACCTCGGCTGGTTGGATTTCACACAAAGCGGTCTCGAAGAACCGCCGTTCGAATTCTTCAAGGAAAAGGCAAGGGTCGCGCTGAGCGACGGAAAGATATTTGGGAAGGAAGGGGAAGGTCACTTGCGGATCAACTTTGGAACAACCCGCTCCCTGCTCCAGGAAGGTCTGGAGCGCATGAAAAATGCCCTCGATGCGTTCTATTTTTAGATCGCCCGTATAAACAAAAAGACGGATGGGAGTTTACCCATCCGTCAGACTATCTGTTCGGGGAAGGAGGCGAATATGCAACCTTCTTTTCGTTTGGGGAACGTCTGGTTCTAAAGCCTGGCTTCGACCAGTCTAGGGCGTTTCGCCCTTCCCTTCGGTTTTGATTTTAGGTGGTACTTCTATCGCAACCTCCTTTCTTATTCTACCCCCATCTTACAACAAAGAAACAAGGTTTACATTAAAAATACCTTTTACTTTTGTGGCTCTTTGGTATTTGGTGGGGTTCCCTTTTTTTTACCACAGAGATCACGGAATCCACAGAGAAAAACCTTTAAAAAATCTCCGCGCTCTCTGTGCGCTCTGTGGTAAATAGAGTATTACCCCACTTAATCCTGAAGAGCCACTTTTGTAAAAGATTTGTGCAGATCAATTCGATGGCGCTTTGCGTGTAAGCCAATACTTAACTTCCATGGGAAGGGGATATAACGGAAGAAGCCACACCAAATACCGCTTGCCTGCAAATTTGTTCATTAATTTACGCGCATGGCGCAGATTCCCACGCTCTAAATTAAACGGAAGGGCAAGCATCTCCTCCAAAACCGGATGCAACCGCTTCCCTGTCATCTTTTTGAACAAACGGAATTCATACTGCCACGCGTCCAATTCGCCATACACAGAAAGCGCAGTCAACGCGCCCTGCTGCAAATGACGGACTTCATGCACAAACAATGTGACCGCGCGTGGGTTATCTCCCAGCGCAGACTCCTTCGTATAGTGGCGGGAGTTCAAATAGAACTTTCGACCGAAGGTCCAAAACGCGCCGACGCTTTTTCTCGCGCGCCTCAAACCGACCCGAATCCTGTTTGCCCTCACAAACTCCACCGCCCGCCGACCCTCCTCCGAAGAGCGAGCCACCTTCTCCAGATAATTCTCCAGCCATTCCGTATCGTTCACTGTGATCGCAATTCCCGATCCATGATTTCGCGAAGGGCGGAAACCAGCAGTCTCAACCCGGAGTCGTCAATATTCACATCATCCACCCGCGCGAAAAACTCATTCCCTCCGCCGGTCACCTGGATGTCGTAAACGAAACAGTCGGCGCAGCCTGTCGGTTTCGTCTGTGGGACGTAATTTATCCCAACCAGTATCCGGCTTAAATCGGCGAGTTCGTTATCCGTAATTTGCCCGCTCTTCGTAAAATTTGTACGTTCATCCTTCAGGGTATAACTTCCATCGGATGAGATTTCGAGCGCGCGCATCAACCCCGCAAAACCGCCCGAATGGACGAACACGATTCGCCATTCATTGGTCGGCGTCTCCAGAATTTCAATCGATCCCGGCGATCCACACGCCGAAAATATGAAAACGCCCAGCAGAAAAATAACCGTCATTTTTTGAGACATGGCTTCTCCTCTCGACAAGAATATCAAGGAATGGACGCGCGCGCAATGAGTTTTGTTCCTTTTGAAGTACAATCCGCCCGGCAGAACCCGCAAAGCAAATCAGCGCCCACCGCCTGAAACTGGCGGCTGGGAAAATTGATAGGCTCTGATAGACGGGAGGAATAGAATTGAACTTATGAGAAAAATAGCAATCCTTGGAATCGGACAGACTAAAGTAGACGAACATTGGGACAAATCCCTGCGCGAGGTCGGCGGCGAAGCGGCGTTCCTTGCCATGCGGGATGCGGGCATGGAAAACGTCGATGCGCTTTATGTCGGCAATATGCTCTCGCCCACAATCAGCGGACAGAACCAGCTCGGCGCTTTTCTTGGCGATTGGATCGGGTTGTGGAAACAGGAATCGGTTAAGGTGGAGGCGGCTTGCGGATCGGGCGCGGCGGCGTTCCGTTCGGCGTTGATGGCGGTCGCATCCGGTGACGTTGAATCCGCGCTGGTGGTCGGCGTCGAAAAGATGACGGATAAAGCCGGGCGCGATGTCACCGCCGCGTTAGCCGCCGCCGCGGACGCCGATTACGAAGCGGAACAGGGCGTCTCGTTCGTTGGGATCAATGCGCTGGTGATGCGGCGTTACATGCATGAGTTTGGCTGGAGGCACGAGGACTTCGCGCCGTTTTCCATCAACGCGCATGATAACGCCATGCACAATCCGTATGCGCGGCTGCATGAGAAAATCACGGCGGAGAAATTCGAAAGATCAGCGATGGTGGCGGCGCCAATCAACTTGATGGATGCCTCCCCTGTCGGCGACGGCGCGGCGGCGGTGGTGATCGTCCCTGCTGAAAGGGTGCGGCGAAAACCGAGGATCGTGGTCGCGGCGTCGGCGGCAGCGACGGATACCATTGCCGTCCACTCGCGCAAAGACCCTCTTTTTTTGCAGGCGGCATATTTATCTTCAAAGCAAGCGTACGAAATGGCGGGAATAACCCCAAAGGATGTTGACATCTTCGAACTGCACGATGCTTTTTCCATTATGGCGGCGCTGTCACTGGAAGCGAGCGGGTTTGCAGAGAGAGGTCAGGGAGCGCGGTTGGGGCTGGATGGCGAAATCACCCCGAAGGGACGTTTGCCCGTCTGCACGAGGGGAGGGTTAAAGGCGCGCGGACATCCGGTTGGCGCAACGGGGATGTATCAGATCGTGGAAGTTACCCAACAATTGAGGGGAGAATGCGGTGAAACCCAGGTGGACGGCGCAAAAACGGGGATGACGCAGAATATTGGCGGCTCCGGCGCGTCAATTCTAACCCACCTCCTGCAAAAAGAGGATTAAACGGCTTGTCATCCAGCCAGTCGTGTTTTATACTGGAGTCACCTAACAGTTTTGTAAGGAGGCTGCTGTGGCAGAAGACAAGCGAAAACTGCAACGCAGGAACTTCACCTACTACATGCGGGTTTTGGATAAGATGACCGGAAAGCTGATCGGTCAGATTTCCGACATCAGCACGGGCGGGTTCAAGATCGAAAGCGCCCACCCGCTGCCCGTAGGCATCGAACTAAACCTGTATATCGACCAGATGAACGAGATTTCCGACAAGAGCTATCTGGCTTTTACCGCGCGCACCAGGTGGTGTCAGATCGATCCGTACGACCCCACAGTGTACAATGTCGGCTTTCAACTCGTGAATATGACTCCCGCCGATTACAATATTTTCGTAAAAATGTTCAACACGTATGGCAGCCAAAAGGGCGCCCACCAAAGGAGCAATTCGGATTACAGTTGGCGATAATGCGTCAGCGCCCTGCTTCAAACAGCAGGGCGCTTTACTTAAGCAGGAACCAAAACCGTGTAAAATTAAGCCCATGAAAAAATTCCTGCGCTGGCTGATTCACACCATCCTGAAACTCATTACAAGGATAGAAATTACCGGCTACGAAAACCTGCCTGAGAAAGGCGGTTTTGTTATCGCCACCAACCACCTGGGATTCCTCGACGCGCCAATGGCATACTATGCGCTGGACAACTGGAACCTTTTCATTCCCGTAGCGGAAAAATGGGAGGAAAATCCCCTGCTCAAATGGCTGGGCGGACACCTCAACTTCATCTTCATTGACCGTTTCAACCCCGACCTGAAGGCGATGCGTGAAATGATCAAACGCATGGAGGAAGGACAAACGCTCATTATTGCCCCCGAAGGCACGCGCGCCCGCGACGAAAAAATGGCGCAGGGCAAACCCGGCGTGGCGTACCTTGCCTCCAAAATGGGATGGCAGATCGTCCCGGTCGCCATCGGCGGCACGGAAGACCGCATCTTTAAAAGCAACCTCAAACGGTTCAAACGCACCCGCATCACGCTGACAGCCGGAAAGCCCTTTGCCCTGCCTCCTTTTCCAAAGGAAAACCGCGAAGAAAAACTACAGGAATACACCGACGAGATCATGTGCCGCATCGCCGCCATGCTCCCCGAACGAAACCGGGGATATTATGCCGACCATCCGCGATTGAAGGAATTGCTGCAAGAATCTCATTCGCAAAATTGACACGCCCGCCTCCCCGCCTCGACGATAGCCTGATCGCTGGACCAGAAGAAATTCTCCCCGCCGACGCTTTTTACGAGACCGCCGCGTTCCATCATTTGTTTTACATTCTCATGGACGCCGGCAAACATCAGCGCGCCACCCTGCTTGTGAATCTTCTCATGCAAGCGGTGAATAGCCTCCAGCCCAGCCGTATCAATCAGCGAAACGCCGCGCATCGAGAGGATCAGGGCGTGCGTATCCTCCAAATCCGCAAAGGCTTCATTGAATTGACCCGTCGCCGCAAAGAACAGCGGACCCGTCAAAAACGCCACGCGGACATGCCCGCATTTTCCCACAGCGTCAATTCCTTTTTGTTTCAATTTATCCGCGTCCACATCCTGCACGGCGATGTCGATGCTGGCGATCTTGTTTAGGAAGACCGCGCCTGCAAGGAACGAGCCGATCAGGATGGCTTGCGTCAGGTCGAGGACAATGGTCGCGAGCATGGTAATGGAGAAAGCGATCATGTCGGTTTTGAAGCGTTTGCCGAACATGAATCTGATCACGTCCCATTCGCTCATGCGCGCGGCAGTGACCATCAACACGCCAGCCAACGCCGCGAGCGGCGCCTTCCCCATAAGCGGCGCAAGCAGAAACATCGAAAGTAAAATACCCACCGCATGAACGATGCTGACCATGCGCGTCTGCCCGCCGGATTTGATGCCCACGCTGGAGCGGGCAATCGCCGCTGTGGCAGGGACTCCGCCGAAGAAGGGGATGACCATGTTGCCGATGCCTTGCGCAACAAGTTCTTGATTCGCCTGCATCCGCACGCCGGTCATGTTCGAGCCGACGGCTCCGCACAACAAGGATTCAACCGCGCCAAGCGCGGTGATGGTGAGCGTCGGGGCGATGAACTCGGAGAGATTCTCCCAGGGGACGTTGGCAAGGCTGAGGCGGTCTTGCAGGAGCAAGGTTTGGGGGATGTCTCCGATGATTTCCACCGACCCGCCCAAAGTCCAATTGAGAAGCGCGGCAAGGATCAATCCAAGCAGCGACGAGGGAAATTTCGCGCTCCATTTGGCGGGCATCAAGAGCATCGTCAAGATGACGACCAAGCCGATCACAACTGCGTGCCAGTCCGGGACAAAACCGCCTTTGAAGTAGCCGAGCAATTTGAATGCGGCGGTTTCAGCGGCTTCGGTTTTGACACCGAGGAAGTTGTCGATCTGACCGATGAAGATGATGAGCGCGATGCCGGAGGTGAAGCCGCTGATGACAGCAGAGGGAATAAATGCGATGAAGCGACCAAGCCGCAGGATGCCAATGATGAGAAGAAGCAAGCCCGAAAGCAAGCCTGCCACCCAAATGCCTTCGAGACCGTAACGCTGCACAAGCACGATCAGCACCGCGGACATCGCGCCGGTTGGACCGCTGATCTGATAGGGCGCGCCGCCGAGAGCGCCGATGAGAATGCCTGCCAGTACGGCTGTGACCAACCCCGCGGCAGCCGTCGCGCCGGAGGCTACGCCGAACGCCAGAGCCAGCGGGAGCGCCACTGCCGCCACGGTAAGACCTGCAAGCAGGTCCTGCTGGAATTTGGCGGGTGAATAGTTTGAGAACTCGTCCTTGTACAGGCGAGTCAGGGAACGTCTTGGCATATTTAATTCTCCAAAAAATAAATAGATTCCCAAAGGCATACGTGCTCCCCCAAGGCGTCCTTTGGTTGGATGGCGGCTATTTTATCACTGTTAATAGCGAATAATTCGTGTCATTCGTGAAATTCGTGGCGGGTTACTCACAACCGCTCTCAATGGGGAGGCTGCTTAAACGAAATCGCCTCGAACACCCCATCCAAATGCAGGTAGAAGGTTTCCACTTTCAAATGCGGAAAGATGGCTTGGATCTTGGTCTGCGCATCCATCAGGTCATGTTTGTGGCGTTTATATGTTCCATCGCGTCCGTAGGCGCGGCAATCTTCATGGTTGATCAAACAGACTGTCTCGATACTGTGAATTTGCACGGCAAGTTGAACATATTTCAAGACCATTTCATAATCATGCACGCCGCCCGCCAGCGAAACAATATCGAAGTTATCGTAGCCGAAGCGGACGGTGATCCACGGTTGGATGAATTTTTGCAGGCGATAGTCCATGCAGTGGACGACGAGCGCGTCGCAATGGATGACCGGTTTTTTGGATGGCATGTGTGACCTCTAATCAATAATGTAAACCTGACGGGTCTTCAAGGACCTGTCAGGTTTTTCATAAGACTTCGCCGATACTTCTCTTCAAAAATTTTCCGCCGCCGCGTTTGCCTTTCCATTCGTCGCCATCCACGATCAACGTTCCGCGCAGGAACACCTTTTCGGGATAACCCGTTAACTCCCAGCCTTCGTAAAGGTTGTAATCCGTGCGTTGATGCGAATGCGCCGCGCCATACTTCACTTTTTTCTCCGGGTCCCAGATCACAATGTCCGCATCCGCGCCGATCAACAGCGACCCCTTTTGCGGATACAAACCGAAGATCTTTGCGGGGTTCGTGGATGTATATTCCACAAATTGATTCGGCGTGATGCGCCCCGCTCCCACGCCGTACGTCCACAGGATGGGCATGCGATCCTGGATTCCCGGCAGTCCGTTTGGGATTTTGGTGAAATCATCCCTGCCCAATTCCTTGCCGGGGATGACAACCTCGCTTCCTTCATAGACGATGGGCTTGGTCCCGTCAAAATAAAATGGGCAATGATCCGTGCCGACGGTTTGCAAAACCCCGTCCGACAACCCTTCCCACAGCCGGGCATTATCTTGTTCCGTCCGCATCGGGGGCGAGCAGACCCACTTGGCGCCGTCGGGTCGGCGCAAATGGTCAATCGTGAAAAACAGATATTGCGGACAGGTCTCCCCCATCACTTTCGCGCCGCGTTCGCGCGCGTACTTGAGCATGTCCACTTCGCCGCCCGCGTTCATGTGGACGATGTACACAGGCGAATCAGCCTGCGCCGACATTGCCGCCATCCGCAGGGACGCCTCCACTGCGCCCCAGGCTGGGCGGGTGAGCGCGTGCCATTCAGGAGTTTTATGACCCGCCGCCAATGCCTGCCCCGTCAACGTTTCGATGACGTCGCCATTCTCGCAATGCGCCATGACCAGCATTCCATTGTCCCTGGCGATTTGCAGCGTTTTGAAAATACTGCCGTCATCGAGACGCAGACGCCCATTGTAGGCAGTGAAGACCTTCAGGGTTTGAATACCCATCGTCATCAGGGAAGGAATCTCTTTTGCAATGCGGTCGTTGAACTGCGTCAGGTTCATGTGGAAGGAATAGTCAATGGCGGCTTTTTCGGCTTTCTTCATCCACAGGTTTACAGAATGGGCAAAATCTTCATTTTCCAACACCACGAAATCCATTGCGGTCGTTGTGCCGCCGAACGCCGCCGCTTTATGCCCGGTGTAATGGTCGTCGGAAGAGACGGTTTCAAACATGGGCAAATCAAGATGGACGTGCGGGTCCACGCCGCCGGGCATGACCAACTTCCCCGTGGCATCCACCAGATGGTCAGGATCAGTTTCGAGGTCGGGTTCGAGGCGGGCGATCTTTTCGTCCTCGATCAATATGTCGGATACGAACGTGTCGGTCGCGGTAACCAACATCCCGTTTTTTATCAGGGTTTTCATGGCGCACCTCTCTGCCTTTATTTTATACCAAATCGAATCTGATATAATTTCGCCGATGAATTCAAAGCGCTTTTTTATTTTGTTCGTCCTGCTCAGCCTGCTCCTGACCGGATTGTGGCTGCCCGCGAACGCCGCGCCCGCCGCGCAACAATATTTGACCCCCACGCCGGGCGATGACGGGCGCATCATCTATGTTGTGCAGGCTGGCGATAACTGTTTCCGTGTGGCGGCTTTGCACGGAATCACGGTGGATCAACTTCGCCAGTTGAACTCGAAGCTGGATGAAAACTGCACGCTGGTTCAAGGACAGGAACTGCTGATTGGCATTGTCGCTCCGGCAACTTCGACGCCGGAGGCTGTTGCCACAGCCGGCGAGCCGACGATCACCCCAACGCCGTTATCCGGCACGACCGAAGTATGCGTTTTGTTGTTCAATGACGAGAACGGCAATGCCATCCGCGAGGAGACCGAGCCTGCGGTGGCTGGCGGCGCGGTGAGCGTGACGGAGATCAATGGGGAGTATTCCGCCGCGCAGGATACGATCATTCCGCCCGATCCGGAGGCGTATCAGGGGATTTGTTTCACGGATATACCCCAGGGGACGTATAACATCACTGTGGGCATTCCCGATAATTTCAACCCAACCATGGAATTAAATTATTCGCTGGATGTCAATGCCGGCGACCGCGCCTTTGTGGATTTTGGGATTCAATCGAGGGATGTGGTGGTGGACCCCGGCACGGGGGGGGGTGAGGGCAGCAATACCTCCGTCATTCTTGGGGTGTTTGGAACGTTGCTTCTGCTGGGCGGCGCGGGATTGGGGTATTACGCCTGGCGTTCGAGCAAACCGGAGAGTAAACTTTCCGGCGGCGGATATTTACGCAAATAGAAAAAAACAAATCACTCCCCAGGATGTGTTTGCAAATTAAAGGTCATGTCGCCCTGAGCGACAGCGAAGGGTCTCTTACTCGGCAAAAAAGATAAATTTTCTATCTACCTGACAGTTTTAAGAAAGTGTCTGAAAAGTATGTTTTTCGGGCGAGGAATCCGAAAGTTCTACTTTCGGAAACCCGCACTCCGAAGTAGAACTTCGGGATTCCAAAAA